>DGXZ01000009.1 GCA_002396485.1 Spartobacteria bacterium UBA5019 | reverse complement strand
AAATAATTTTATATTGTTTTTAGAACAAGATCGAATCATTCCAGGCGAACAAATAATCGCCTCATTCAAAGATATTTCAGCAGGCTTTAAAACAGCACTAGAGGAGTCTGGTTTCATCACCTCCAAAAATTAAAATGGACCATGCACGATTTCTGAACTCTCTGGCTTCCAAGCCGTTTGTTATTTTGACTGGCAACAGCGGAACTGGTAAAACCAAGCTCGCTGAAATTTTTGCACGCTGGATATGTGGCAATGATTCCTTGGACTATGCGCTGGTCCCCGTCGGTTCGGATTGGTCTGACAACCGGAGTGTGCTGGGCTTCGTGAACCATTTGCAGAAAGCCTCGGCCGCTCCGGACTCCCCGCCCGTGTATCAAAGCACGCCGATCTTGAATCTGATCTTGAGGGCAGAGGAACATCCGCATAAGCCGCATTTTCTGATCCTGGACGAGATGAACTTGTCGCATGTGGAGCGGTATTTCGCCGATTTCCTTTCGGCGATGGAGTCCCAGTCCGGAGAGCTTTTACTCCACACAGTCGGGCAAGGGGCTACGAGATTGCCCACAGAGGCCGGTGGAGAGCCCAAGGTGGAAGGAAAAGTGTGCCTGCCCGACAATCTTTTCGTGATTGGAACGGTGAATGTGGACGAGACGACCTACATGTTTTCGCCCAAGGTGCTCGATCGGGCGAACGTGCTGGAATTCCGCACAGGGATTGGCGGGTTGGAGGATTTTTTCGATGCGGGCAGCTCCAGGGTTTCGGATGTGACGCCTGCGGATCCAAGCTTCGGCGCCGGTTTTCTGGCGCTTTCCAGGAATGCCCGCGGGGGAACGCTTCCTGAGATTCCCTCGTTGGATGAAGTCCAGGCGGCATTGAAGGATGTGTTCCAAATCATGGAAGCGGAGCGGCTGGAATTCGGCTTCCGCACGGTGAACGAGATTCTTCGCTACTTGCGGGTGGACTATGCAGTCGCTGAAAGTCAAGAGGGGTGGAATTGGCACCCTGTTTTTGACGATCAAATTCTCCAAAAAATCCTGCCGAAATTAAATGGCTCGAAACGGCGTCTGGAGGGCTTGCTGGTGAAGTTGGCCTGGTATTGCGAGGAAGCCACTGTGCCGCCCAAGGGGGCGAAAGTGCCTGAAAGGTTCCAAACAAATCCAGTAAAGCCGGTGGACTCCGCAGTATTTCGCAGGAGCTATGAAAAACTCTGCGCAATGGTCGATGTGGTGCGCCGCGACCAATTCGTGAGCTTCATTCAATAATTCGCAGGGATGCCCGACACGCCGCTCAACTTGGATTCGATCGAGATCGAACTGGGCGGGGGGCTTGGTCTTTTGCTATGGGGCGAGAGCGTGGAGGAGCCGCAAAGATTCGATATTTTTGCGAGTCCAGCGCCGCCTTTGGCCTTCCGGGCGCAGCGCCATGCGAACCAGTTTACCACGGCAAAGACGCCGATCCGATATAGCACCGGGGTGGCTGGCGGGCAGGCTCTCGTGCTTTTTGAAAATGTTTCCTACCAGTGGATGCTTGTCGGCGAGGGTGCGGGGGAGTTGGCGCAAGCGGATATCGCGAGCACGCTCAAAGGCGGGTCGGCGCGCCGGAAGGCGGTATGGAGCGGTCGGACATTGCAGGGCAAGCCTCCTGAGGGAAGTTTCCGAGTATCGAATTATCTCGGGACGGCGGAAATCCGGGTCGCGGATCGGGAGGCGGTGCGTTTCGAAATCCAGACGCGGAAGCTGGATTTCCATGGCGAGTATCGGGCGATGGTGGATGACATCGCGGAGCATTGCCAACAATTGATCCTGGAGTGGGACAGCCCGACGAGCTTCCAGATAGGGGCCGATCCCGAGCAAAGACGGCGGACTTTGTTGGAGCAATTTCTCTTCCTGCGGCATGTGCTCGGGGAGCAGCGGCTGGGAGTTTATCTTGAGGAGATGGGACGCCGGCCTCATGTGGCCTTGAGGACGGAGCGCGAGTGGAGACCGTCGGCTTCTGCGAATTCGCCGAGGTTTGCGTCCGATCCCCTGCGCCATGCAAGGGGCTGGGTGCGCGGGGCACCTGTGGGTTTTTTCCAAGTGAATGGACTGTCGCCGGAGGAACTCCGCCATGAGCGGCGGTTCGAGACCTTCGACACGGCTCCGAACCGGTTCGTCAAATTCGCCTTGGAGGCCTTTGCGGGAGTCTGCGACGAAGTGCTGGCTGAGTTCGACGGCGCGCGCGGCACGGCCTGGATGGAGGCGCTGGAGATGCGGGAGACGCTCGATGTTTTCCTCACAAGACCATTCTTCTCGGATGTCTCACCGCTCCGCCGGTTGCCGTTGGAAAACCAAACACTCCAAAAGCGCGGTGGCTACCGCGAAATCCTCGGGGCGTGGCTGATGCTGGAGGCGGCAGCGAAACTGGACTGGCTGGGCAGGGGCGATGCCTACGATGGCACGAACCGCGATGCTGCGACGCTGTATGAGTTCTGGCTGTATTTTGTGCTGCGCCGGTTGCTCGCAGAGCGGCTTGGGATGCGGGAAATTCGCCATGGCGAGCACGGCGGGGTTGGTGCGTTGCCTTTTGTCACGACTTCGGAAAGAGGAGGCATGCAGGTGAATCTGGCGCAGTCCAAGGCTTCGCTGAGCCGCTATCTGTGGACTGCTCCGGATGGCGGCGAGCTCTGTGTGCACCTTTACTACAACCGGACTTTCTCACCTGTTCGCGACCCACTGGCCTCGGGGAGTTACAGCCGGCACTTCAGGCCGGATTACACACTGGCATTTTTTCCAGCCTCATATGCCGAATCCTCCTCGAACGGGCTGGCTGCCGAGAAGGCCGCTGAATTGGAAGGGCGCAGCGGGTATTTGCACTTCGATGCCAAGTTCCGGATCGAGTCGGTGGAGGAGGCTCTCGGCGTCGAGAAGGAAACCGCGGAGGCCCTCGACGAAGAGCGCGCTCTCACGAAATCCACGGACACCTACAAGCGGGGCGACCTCTACAAAATGCACACCTACAACGATGCGATCCGCCGCACGGCGGGCTCGTATGTTTTGTATCCGGGCCGGGATGCGGAGACGCTTCGCAAGGACTTTCCTCGCTACGAGGAGGTGATTCCCGGAGTGGGGGCTTTTCGAGTGCGCCCCGGCGATACCGACACCCGCGAGCTGTGCGAGAATGTGCTGGCGGACTTCATGGCCGATGTTCTGGCGCACCACGAAAACAAATTCAGCCGTGACTACCGAATCCGCCACTGGACCCACACAACTCTTCAGGAAACTCCGCCTGCCTCTGGAGCAAAAAAACAACAGCCACCATCTGTGTCCATTCCAATGGCTGATGCGCTGTGTTTACTGGGATATGTGCGCCCGAGCGAAGTGGGATTCGTTCGGCACAAGGGGAGATTTTACTTTTACGCCGTGGACAAAAAAAGCGGCGCCACCCGCAACTACGACCGACCGGTCTTCCACGCGAAGTATTTCATCGGCCACAACCGGACTAAAACGTTGCCCTGGCTCGCGGAAGTGAAAAGCGTGAAGCTGGAAGGGGCTGCAGAAATCGCTCGGCTCACAAAACGCAAGCCTGCCAAAGTCGGCGCGGCCTATTACTACCTGCTTGAACTGGGCGACCCGATCGAGTGTTCACAGCTTTCAGTTTCAGGCCTCGTGAAAAAGCGCGGCGGGGAGCCGGTCATTTTGAGTCTGCACGAGATTTTTGAGGCTGCTGAAAGCGAAATCGCATTAACGTAAATCTTGAGAAATTACTGTCGCAATGACTCGCGCCACTTTTGATTTGATCAAAGAAAAATACGGATATTACTCCAGTTGGGCGATCTGGGCGGATGCCGGAGAAAAGCCGAAATCAAATATTGGCGACCTGCGCGTTTTTAACATGGATGCAAATCCCAGCGTCTTGGGTGAACTCAAACCTCATATCGTAGAGCAGAGGGGTCGGTCCCGCGTATTGACGCATTTTTTAGCCGAGTTTCAGAGTTGCCAGACTTGTCTTGCTCTGAGTTGCTGATGCCGACGAGGACGTTGGCGTTCCGGCCGAGAAGTTTTCTCCGTGTCTTGCAGGACAAAAGTCATGAGAATTGTTCATAAATGCCGGAGGCAAGGTAGCGGCAGCGCGAGCCCGAAGGGCAGAGCTCGCGCGCTGGCGCCAAGCCAGAGCTACCGGTTTGTGAACAATTCTCATGACCTTCCTACCGA
>DGXZ01000072.1 GCA_002396485.1 Spartobacteria bacterium UBA5019 | reverse complement strand
AGACCGCGTCGACGGCCACATTTTTCAGCAAACGCTTGGACGCGCACAGCCTCGTCACCATTGGACTCCCTCTCGCCGATGGAGGTGCTCTCGGGTTCCGATGGGTAGAACGCGAGCAGGTGGACCAGACTCCACACGGCTGGGACGGCCATGGTCCCTTCTTTTGCGATGCAAAGTCCAATTTCAAAGAAATATTGGTATGAGTACGGAGATGCTATCTTTTATAAAGTGCTGGGGGCACTTGGCTGGGATGGCGGGGCCGAACGGGCTTGCGGATGTGTATTCGTCTTTGCCGAATGGGCAGGAGTAGCGGTTGCTGGGGAATTTTTTTTAGAAAAGTGCGAGTTGGGCGGCGTTGGGGTCGGGAACGAGGCGTTTGCGGGCGGTTTTGGCTATGGTGGGTTGGCCGGCGGCGTTGAGTTCGGATTTCTCGAGGTTTTCCAGGATTTCCTTGGCGCGGGTGATGATCGAGTCGGGGAGGCCGGCGAGTCGGGCGACTTGGATGCCGTAGCTTTGGTCTGCACGGCCGGGGAGGATTTTTCGCAGGAAGATGATTTGGTCGTTCCACTCGCGGACGGCGACATTGAGGTTTTGCACGCCGCTGCGGGTGCGCTCGAGGTCGGTGAGTTCGTGGTAGTGGGTTGCGAAGAGGGCGCGGCAGCTGATTTTGTCGTGGAGGTATTCGGCGACGCTCCAGGCGATGGAGAGGCCGTCGAATGTGGATGTGCCGCGTCCGATTTCATCGAGGATGACGAGGCTGCGGTCCGTCGCGTTGTTGAGGATGTTTGCCGTTTCGTTCATTTCCACCATGAAGGTTGATTGACCTCGTGAGAGGTCGTCGTTTGCGCCGACGCGGGTGAAGATGCGGTCGGTGAGGCCGAGTCGCATGGATTTGGCGGGGACGAAACTGCCGGTCTGGGCGAGGAGGGTGAGGAGGGCGACTTGGCGGATGTAGGTGGATTTTCCAGCCATATTCGGGCCGGTGATGATGGCGAATTTCTTCCCGTCCGTGCCCAGGTTTGTGTCATTCGGAACAAAGCGCGAGCCTTCGGTTTGCTGGTCCAGAACGGGGTGGCGTCCATCGCAGACTTCCAAAACATCCGAGTCATTGATCTCCGGGCGGCAGTAGCCATGGAGGCGTGCGGTTTCGGCGAGAGAGCAGATGGCGTCGAGGACGGCAAGTGTCGCGGCAGTTTCCTGCAGGTGGTGGATTTGGCTCAGGACGGCGCTGCGGAGTTCGGCGAAGATTTCGATCTCGCGGGCGCGGGAGCGTTCGTCCGCGCCGAGGATTTTCCCTTCAAATTCCTTGAGCTCGGGAGTGATGAACCGCTCCCCGTTGACGGTTGTTTGCTTGCGGATGTAGTCGGCGGGAACAGCGCCGAGGTTCGCTTTGGTGATTTCGATGAAGTAGCCGAAGACGGAAGTGAAGCGGACCTTGAGGGATCTGATGCCGGTTCGTTCGATTTCTTTTTCCTGCAGGGCGGCGATCCAGTTTTTTCCCTCGTGCGAGGCCGAGCGGAGTTCGTCCAGGTCCGAGTCGTAGCCTGCCTCGATGAAGCCGCCGTCACGAATGACTGCGGGTGGCTCTGCGACGATGGCGCGGCGGAGGGTTTCACTGAGTTCCGGAAGCGCATGGAGGCGAGCGGTGAGACCCGAGAGCAAGGCGGAGGGAATGGTGAATCCATGAAGCCCTCCAAGACTGGCCGCGAGGGGCGGAATGCGGTCGAGGGATTGTGCCAAGGCTGAAAGATCGCGTGCATTGCCGGAGGGACCGCTCAGGCGAGCCGTGGCGCGCTCGATGTCGCGTATGTCGGCAAGGCGGCTACGGAGGTCGCCAAGGAGCATGGCATCATCGAGGAGGGCGGCAATGGCATCCTGCCGCTTTTCGATTTCAGCTGCATCTTTGAGCGGATGGAGAATCCAGTCGCGCAGGAGGCGGGCACCCATGGGCGTCGCGGTGCGGTCGAGTGCGCCGAGGAGTGTCATTCCACGGCCGGCGCGGGAATGCACGAGCTCGAGGTGGCTTTGCGTGGCGGCATCCAGAATGAGAAACTCGCTGCGGCGGTAGGGTTGGAGTTGCTTCAGATGGCCCGCCGGGCGGCGCATCTGGCGGGTGATGTAATGCAGCAGCGCACCGGCGGCGCCTGTTCCCGCTGGGAGGTCGGAGCAACCGAATCCATCGAGCGAGTGAACCTTGAAATGAGCGCGCAGCAATTCGCTCGCTGGCTCGAATTCGAAAACATAGCCATCCACCGGCGCCTGGGGCGTCACCTGTTTGAAGGCATCCGTTTGATGATCCGGTATGAGAATTTCCGCAGGTGAGACGCGGGCGAGTTCATCGAGGAGGGCCGGGAGCGAGTCGAGTTCGGTGAGGCGGAACTCGCCGGTGCTGAGGTCGCAGTAGGCGAGTCCATGGGTGTCGCCGCGTTTGTTGAGTGCGGCGAGGAAATTGGGTTTGCGGTCATCGAGACCGAAGTCGTCGAGTGTTCCGGGGCTCAGAACCTGGGAAATCTCACGGCGAACGAGTTTGCCGGCCGTGACCTCGCCAACCTGATCGCAGATCGCAACGCGCCAACCGGCGGCGATGAGTTTTTCGATATAGTTCCGCGCGGCATGGTAGGGAACGCCGCACATGGGAGTCGTGCCGCGTTTCGTGAGGGCCACATTCAAAACACGCGAGGCCTCTGTCGCATCCTCGCCGAACATCTCGTAAAAGTCCCCGAGGCGGAAAAGCAGCAGCGTGCCCGTGGGCAATTCCCGCCGGAGGGCTTGGTATTGCTGCATCATGGGTGTGAGCGTTTCGGATGACATCGGGTTTTTACGCAGGAAATTTTAGACAGAATTTACAGAATTAACAGAATGGGTGAATCCCATGTGTAGACTGTTTGCACTGGCGCCGAAAGAGCAGTGCTTTAGGACTTGGATTTTTTTGTCGCTTGAACGCCCAGCATTTTTTTGAGGAACGGGGCTGTGCAGCTGTTTTTGGCTAGGGCGACTTTTTCGGGGGTTCCTACGGCGATGATTTTTCCGCCTTGGGCGCCTGCTTCGGGCCCGATGTCGAGGATGTGGTCTGCCTCGGCGATGACATCGAGGTGGTGCTCGATGACGACAACGGTGCCGCCTTCGTCAACGAGGCGGTGGAGGACATGGATGAGCTGGGCGACGTCGTGGGCGTGGAGGCCGATGGTCGGCTCCTCGAGCACATAGAGAGTGGATTTTCCCTTGCGGGTGGTGCGGATTTCCTCCGCTCCGGGTGTGGCGCGGCGGGCGAGTTGTGTGACGAGCTTGATGCGCTGGGCCTCGCCGCCGCTCAGTGTGGGGCTGGGTTGTCCGAGCTTGAGGTAGCCGAGTCCGGTTTCTTGCAAAAGCGCGAGGGGGCGGTGGATTTTTGGGTGCGAGCTGAAGAATTCGACGGCCTGTTCGATCGTCATGTCCATGACATCGCCGATGGATTTTCCGTTGTAGAGGATCTCGAGCGTGGAGGGATTGTAGCGTCGGCCGTTGCAGTCTTGGCAAGGCATGTAGGACGGCGGGAGGAAGTTCATCTCGAGTTTGATCACGCCTTGGCCGAGGCAGGCTTCGCAGCGTCCGCCCTCGTTGTTGAAGGAAAACCGGCTTGCGGTGTAGCCGCGCATGCGGGCGGCGGGTAGGGTGGAGAAAACTTTGCGGATTTCGTCGAAGACCTTCACATAGGTCGCCGGTGTGGAGCGGGAAGTTTTTCCGATGGGCGACTGGTCTACTTCGAGCACCGCGCCGAGAGGCTCAAAGCCAGCGATGCCTTTGTGGAGGTCCGAGTGGAGCGGGGCGCGTTTGCGGGCGAGAACATCGCGGACGGATGGAACGACGATTCCCCGGATGAGCGTGCTTTTTCCCGAACCTGAGACGCCTGTGAGGACGCTGAGGCGGTGGAGTGGGATGCTCACATTCACGTTTTTGATGTTGTGGAGGTGGGCGCCTTTAAGTTCGAGCCACTCGGTGGCTGCGGGGCGGCGTTTGCCACGGATCGGGTGTTGCATCGGCTCGCGGAGGGCGCGGCCGGTATGTGAGGTCGGGTGGTCGAGGATTTCCTGGAGTGTGCCGGAGGCGATGACTTCGCCGCCACGGCTGCCGGCACCTGGGCCGAGGTCGAGAATCCGGTCGGCACGACGCATGGTCTCCTCGTCATGCTCCACGACGACGAGAGAGTTTCCTTTTTTGGCCAAGGCCTGGAGCGCGTCGAGGAGGCGTTCATTGTCGCGGGGGTGGAGTCCGATGGTCGGCTCGTCCAAAACATAAAGCACGCCGCGCAGGTTCGAGCCGAGTTGTGCAGCGAGGCGGATGCGCTGGGATTCCCCGCCGGAGAGGGTTTTGGCGCTGCGGTCGAGCGAGAGGTAATCGAGTCCAACCTTCGCGAGGAATTCCAGTCGCTGGCGGATTTCGGTAATCACATCGCGGGCAACCTCAGCAGCGGGGCCTTGGAAATTGAGTGAGTCGCAGAGCGAGAGGGCATCGGATGCTGGAGCACGGGTGAAGTCGGCGATGGATGTCTTTTGGATTCGGACATGCGTGGCCGTTTCATTGAGGCGAGTGCCTTTGCAGATCGGGCAGGGTCGGGGTTCATCGTCCTCAAGGCCTTCGTGGCGGCGCTCCTCGTCGAGTTCGGCTTCGATGGCAGTTTCGAATTCGCCCTCCTGGCCGAGACCTTTCCAGACCTCGCCGAATCCCCGGCAGTGGTTGCACCAGCCGTGCGGGGAGTTGAAGGAGAAAAGGCGCGGGTCGAGTGGCTCGAAGGCGCGGCTGCACGACGGGCAATTCATCTCGGTGCTCAGGATGGTCGATTTGCCCTTCGCGTCTTCCATGCGGGCGGTGCCTTTGCCCATGCGAAGGGCCTTGCGAACGAGTTCGTCGGATTTTTTTGCGTCAGGGGCCGAGAGTTCCCCGATGAGGGCGTCGATCGTGTGTTCCTTGAAGCGTTCGAGCTTTTCGAATCCCTCCACAGGAGTTGGTTTGCCGTCAACGATGAGGGTGGTAATGCCCTGACGGGCTGCGGCGCGGGCGACATCCGTGTGGAAGCCTTTGCGGCCTTTGACGAGGTTGGCAAAAATTTTGACTGGGCCCTTGGCTGTGCTGGCATCGACTTCCGCAGCGATGGCGGTCGGTGTGCGGTTTTCGACAGCGACATTGCACGATGGGCAGAATTGGGTGCCGAGTTTGGAAAAGAGGAGGCGTAGGAAGTGGTATATCTCGGTGACAGTCGCCACGGTGGATTTTCCACCGCCGCGAGTGATGCGCTGCTCAATCGCCACGCTTGGCGGGAGGCCTTCGATCGAGTCCACATCAGTCTTCTCAAGCTGATCCACGAACTGGCGGGCGTAGGCGGACATGCTATCGAGGAAGCGGCGCTGGCCTTCGGCGAAGAGGATGTCGAAGGCGAGTGTGGATTTGCCCGAGCCGCTGAGACCTGTGACGACGACCATTCCGTCGCGCGGGATATCGACATCAATATTTTTTAAATTGTGCTCCCGGGCACCTCGCACGGTGATGAAGCGGGACGGCGGCGTCTTCGGGCGGGGGCGGGCGGGCTGCTCGTGCAGGTGGGCGCCGCGCCCGGCGAGGACGGGCTCGAGAAATTGTCCGGTGAGCGATTCGGGGATGCTTACGATCTGCTCGGGAGTTCCGGACGCAACGATCTTGCCGCCTTCATCGCCGCCTTCGGGTCCGAGGTCGATGACCCAGTCCGCGCATTTGATGACTTCCAGGTTGTGCTCGATGACGATGACGCTGTTTCCCTCCTCAACGAGGCGGTGGAAGACTTTGATGAGGAGCGCGACATCGTCGAAGTGCAGGCCTGTCGTCGGTTCATCGAAGATCAGGAGCGCCTTCTCGCGGGATTGGCGGATGAGGTGGTGGACGAGCTTCAGGCGTTGGGATTCGCCACCGGAGAGGGCGTTGACCGGCTGGCCGAGGCGGAGGTAATCGAGGCCCACCTCGCCGAGAAGTTCCAGCGGGGTGGTGATTTTTTTCTTGGGATCGAGGGGTTTGAAAAATGTGATCGCCTCGGCAGCTGTCATTTCCAGAACCTCGTGAATGGATTTTCCGCCCACTTGGATTTTGAGAAGGGGCGCGCGGAAACGGGTTCCATCGCATTCCGGACAGCGCAAGAAGAGGTCGCTGAGGAATTGCATTTCCACCTTTTCAAATCCCAGTCCGCTGCAGCGGTCGCAACGTCCGTTGCCAGAGTTGAATGAAAAGCTGGAGGCTGTGAATCCGGCCGCCTCGGCTGCCGGGGTGTCGGCGAAGAGATCGCGGATATGCTCGTAAACACCAAGGTAAACGGCTGGGGTGGAGCGCGGGGTCTTCGCAAGTGGCGACTGGTCCACCATGACGACTTCGTCCACCTCCTCGTCACCGCTGATCGATTTCACAAAGCCTGCAGCCTCATCCTCCGTGGGGTCCTCGCCGACGAGTTGCCGGTGGAGGACGTCACGCACGAGCGAGGTTTTTCCCGAGCCGGAAACGCCTGTTACGGCGCAGAGCACGCCGAGCGGGAACTTGGCAGTGAGGTTTTTAATATTGTGGTGGGTGACGCCTTTGAGAACGACTTGGCCTTCGGCTTTGCGGCGTTTTTTGGGAACGGGGATGGATTTTTTGCCTTGGAGGTAATCAGCTGTGAGAGAGTTTTTTGCCGATGCAAAATTCTCGGCTGGGCCGCAGTAGAGGAGTTGACCACCGGAAATGCCACGGCCGGGGCCGATATCTACCAATTCGTCGGCGGCGCGAATCACGGCTTCTTCGTGTTCGACGACAAGTAGTGTGTTGCCTTTGTCTCGAAGGCCTTGCATGATCTCGATGAGGCGTGAGGTGTCGCGCGGGTGGAGTCCGACGCTGGGTTCGTCGAGCACGAAAAGGGTGTTGACGAGGGATGCTCCGAGGCAAGTCGTGAGGTTGACGCGTTGGATTTCGCCGCCCGAGAGCGAGCGGGTGGGTCGGTCGAGCGTGAGGTAGCCGAGGCCGATCTTGCAGAGATAGTTGATGCGGGAAACGACCTGCTGATGAACAAGGCGCGCGCTGGTGTCCGATGCCGGAAGTTCGAACGACTCCAGAATCGGCGCAAGGCGCTTGAGCGGAAGTGCGGCGACATCGGCGATCGTCAGACCGGGTGGGTCGATGCGGAAATTCAGCGTATCCGGTTGGAAGCGACCCCCATGGCATTTCGGGCATGGCTGGTAACTACGGTAGCGCGAAAGCAGCACACGGATGTGCATTTTGTAGGATTTGCTCTCAAGCCATTGAAAATACCCATCGATTCCATACCAATCGCCGGAGTCCCAAGCTTGGCGCGAATCGACATCCGGGTCTCCATGAATGACAAAATCTTGATCCGCCTTGGAAAGTCGTTCGAAGGAACGAACGGTATCGATGCCGCGTTTGCGACAATGGCGGATAAGATCATCCTGGCATTCAGCGGATTGTCCGCTTTGAAATGCGCGGATGACTCCCTCTGAGATCGACAGTGAGCGATCCGGAATAACGCGCTGCATGTCAATCCCGATGATACGGCCGAAGCCTTTGCACTCGGGGCAGGCGCCCAGCGGGGAATTAAATGAAAAGAGGCCAGGCGATGGCGGGCGGATGTCGACGTCGCACGAAGAGCAATGCCATCCCGCTGTGTGGGAGTAGGATGATCCGGATTCGCAATCAATAACGGTCAACCGGTCATTACCGAGGCGGAGAGCGTTTTCGATGCCCTCAGAAAGGCGCACATGGGAGGTATTTTCGAGATCGATACGGTCTTGAATGACTAAGATGCTCTCCGGGAGTTTACGGAGGTCGGGAGACTCGTCGGTGCGGTGGATTTTGCCTTTGATCCAGATGCGCAGATAGCCCTGCTGGGCAAGAAAATCGAAAAAATCCTTTGGTGCTGTGTTGTCTGGAACCTTGACGCTGAAGGCAAGAAAAACCGTCTTTCCACTGCAGTCGGCAAGGATCTGCCGAAGAATGGACTGGGGAGTTCCCTGAACCACTTCCCTCGCGCATTTTGGGCAGAAACCCTTGGCGACGCGAGGGAAGAGGAGTTTCAGGTAATCATTGATTTCCGTGATTGTGCCGACCGTTGACCGCGTGGTGCGGACATTATTGGCCTGCTCGATCGCGATGGCTGGCGGAATGCCTTCAATGCTATCGGCGAGCGGTTTATCCATTCGCTCGAGGAACTGGCGCGTGTAGGGACTAAATGTCTCCACATAGCGCCTTTGCCCCTCGGCATAAATGGTGTCGAAGGCAAGGCTTGACTTGCCACTCCCGCTTGGACCGGTGACGACGATGAGCCTGCCGAGGGGCAGTTCGAGGTCAACTCCTTGAAGGTTGTTTTGCTTGGCTCCGCGGAGCCGTATGAAATCCACCCGTGGAAATCGGCTGGATTCTTAGGCGGTTTGATTGCCGCGCAGTTCTTCGGTGCGGAGAAGCACGCGCTGGCGCATGATTTTTCCGGACTTGAACTTAACGGTTGCGCGGGCGGGGATGACGACATCGTGCTCGGGCTTGTTCGGGTTGCGACCCACGCGGGATTTGGTGAGGCGGACTTCGAAAACACCGAAGTTGCGGAGCTCAACGTCGCGACCTGTCGACAGGGCGTCAGTGATGCCATCCAATGTGAGTTGGATAACGCTGAATACTTCCTGCTGAGTGAGTCCTGTTTTTTTGCTGATCTGCATTACCAGATCACGTTTTGTGAGGTTGGCCATATGGTTAGTGTGTTGATTGAGAGGAGCAGACTATCTAGTTACGGCAACCATGCAATCCTTTTATTACAACATTTTCGGGTGATTTACATTTGCGTGGAAATGCTTAGCGGAGGGGCTGCGGGCCCACGGTTCCATCAATGCTGACAGTGGCACGAGAACGGGGCGGAGCCGTGACGGGTTCGTCAATTTCAACCGTGGCGATTCCCTGCGGTGTCAGTTTTTTAATGATGCCACCGCGAGTTTTTTTGGAGTCCCCTTCGATATGAATGACCACCCGCTGCCCCTCTTGGATTCTTGATCTTGGGTTGAATGAGGCTGACAGAATCGAGGGTGTTCCATTGGAGTCCAAGAAGGCCTCGCTGGCAAAGGCGTGGTTTCGAGAGTAGTTCCAAATGGTTGCGAGACATGCCGCGATGCACAATGCGAGGAGAACGAGTGCAACGATGCGACCGTTGGCGCGACCCTCTTGGGATGCTGAATTCATGAGGGACGCGCCACCTCAAAATCGTGAAGGCAGGCGTGGATGCCGCGTTCGTCGCGGAGGAGTGATGTCCCTACGAGCGCTGATTGGAAGTTGGATGCCACAGCGGGAAGATTTTGCGGAGAAATCCCACTCTCGGCAACACGGATGGCGGATGAGGGGAGTTGGCTCACTAGGTCGAAAACTCCGAGGTCGAGGCTGAAGTCGGTGGCCGAGGATTGGCCTGCAGCGACGAAGCCGGAGTTGGTTTTGAATTTGCGGCTGTTGATTCCGACAACGCGCGATCCAGCGGGCAGGGCGGCTATTTCCTGAGTAGTATGGATTTCAAAGAGGGCTTCCATGCCGAGTTCCAGTGCAAGTTGGTGGAGGCGGTGCATGGTCGCGGCATCGAGTACATTTGCCATAAGCAGAATCGCATCCGCACCGAACGCACGGGCTTCATAAACTTGATACTCGTCCACAAAAAAATCTTTTCGAAGGACAGGGTGGGGGACCTGTTTGCGAATTTGGCCGAGGCGGTGGATGTCCATTCCGAAGTGTGTCTGATTCGTGAGGACGGAAACCGCCCGCACAATCGGAGATGCGGCATAGGCTGCGGCAGCATCGCGGACATTTTCGGAGCGCATCGGCCCCACACTGGGCGAGCGTTCTTTAATCTCCGCGATGAGTCCGAAGCTGGAGGATAGGGATGCCACAAAGTCCCGTGCCGGCGGGGCGTCGGAGAGACGGGCTTGGATTTCGCTGAGAGGAGTCGTTTTTTTGGCTTCGCTGACTTCGCGGCGAACGTCCTCGAGGATCGTGTCGAGAATGGTTTTCAAGGCTGTGGTTTTGGGTAACTGCCGAGGATCTTCACCGAGCGGCAGCTCTGCATGAGGGCGTTAAGCAGGCCGTTGGTTTCCAAGTCCCGGACATGTCCATCGGTCTGGACGAAGAAAAATGTCTCGGATTTGTCACTCTGTGAGGGACGGCTCGCGAAGTGGGCGAGGTTGACCTGCATTTGCCGGAAGGGCTCCAATGCTGAAACCAGTGCGCCCGGTTTGTCCTCGATGCGAAGCATGATGAGGGTCTGGTCATGGCCAGTGGGCGCATTGATTTGACGGCCGAGAATGATGTGGCGCATCCCGGTGGCGGGAGTTTGATTCTCGGTCTCGGGAATGATTTCCGCACAGATCGAGAGGTCGGTGGTGGTCAACTCGTCGAGCGTCGAGTTGATGAATCCATGAATGGGATCTTCCAGCGGAATCACTCCGCAGTCAGCCTCGTTGGCGCTAATGCGGTCAAGAACCTCGGCGATCGAGTCTGTGGGCGTGTATCTGACGCTGGAACCGAATTTGGAGAGGGCCGTCTGGTGCGTGGGACTGCCTGATGGTCCGAGGCACGCGATGACGATGTCGTTTTCCAAAGCGAGAGAGGCGGACATGATCTCTCTGTAAATCGCGCGAATCGATCCAGGGCGGAGTGGGCCGCTACTGCGTTCGATGAGGCTGCGCAGTAGCTTCATCTCGCGGTCCGGCGAGTAGATGGGAAGCGAGGCGCGGTTTTTGATGACGCCGATCTCTTTTGCCAGAGTGGCCCGCTCATTGAGAAGACGCAGCAACTCTGTATCAAGAGCATCGATGCGCTGGCGCAGTTCTCCGAGGTCGCTCATGGCTGGGATTCCTCCGGCGCTGCTGGCTCGGTGGGCTCAGGCTCGCTGGCAGGTGGTTCGGCGGGTTGTTCCTCAGCTGCGGGTTGCGCCTCGGCAGGAGCCTCCTCCGGCGGATTCGCTTTAGGAAGTGCGATGCGGCGGAGTTCTGAGGCATTTGGGAGATCATCCAGATTTTTCAAGCCGAAATGGTCCATGAAATACTGGGTGGTTTCGTAGAGGAGTGGACGTCCGGCGATTTCGGAGCGTCCGGCGATTCGCACGAGGTTGCGGTCCAGAAGGGTCTGCATCACGCCATCCACCGCGACGCCGCGCACGGCTTCCATATCAGCCCGGGTGATTGGTTGCCGGTAGGCGATAATAGCGAGTGTCTCCATGGCTGGAGCGCTGAGTCGGGCCTGGCGGTTCTCCGGGAAAAGCTGGCGCAGCCAGGGAGCAAAGTCCGCGCGTGTCACGAGCTGCCAACCGGCCGCGCTTTCCCTGACTTCAAAGGAACGGCCGGTCTCGGAGTATTCGAGTTCCAGTTTCTGGATCGCCTCTTGAAGCTGAGGCGCCTTCACTTTGGCGAAGGCCGCGATGTCGGGATTTTCTTTTGCCGCCTCGGCCGCGCCTTTGAAAATGGCGCTGAGTTCCTTTGCGGAGACGGGTTTTTGAGAGGCAAAAAGAACAGCTTCAACAATGCGGTGAAGCGGGAGGAGGGGTTCGGGGCTTGGGGATTCGTCACTCATACAAAAGCGGGCTGGGCATTGCTCACGCGGTCAATCCAGATCTCGCCACACACTCCCTCCTGCCGAACGCGGAGTTGTTTGAGGCGGATGAGTTCGAGCATGGCGAGGAAGGTCACCACGATCTCCGTGCGGGTGGCCGCATCGGCAAAGAGTTCTTCAAAGCGGAGGGGTATGCCTTCCTGGGTGATGCGCAGGACGTGCTCGATCTTATCGGAGACGGTGAAATTTTCGGCGAAAATTTCGCGAAGGTCCTCGGGCTTTTTTTCGAGCCGCTTGAGGATTTTTTGAAAGGCATGGATCAGGTCGAAAATTCCGACCTCCTCCACCAGGAGATTTTCGGACGGGGCGAGGTCCGGCGTCACAGGCACGCGGGCAAAGAGATTCAGCTGGGCCGTCTCGTTGTCGCGCAAGAGAGACGCCGCCTCCTTGAATTTTTTATACTCGATCAGCTGCCGGATGAGTTCAAAGCGGGGATCGTCCTCTTCGGCATCCTCCTCCGCCATCTGCTGGTCGACGGGGAGGAGTGTCCGGCTTTTGATGTAGAGAAGGTTCGCAGCCATGACGATGAATTCGCCGGCCAGCTCGATGTTCAGAACCTGGAAGGCCTCGATGTAGGCCATGTATTGCTTGGTGATCCGCTCGATCGAAATGTCGTAGATGTCCACCTCATCGCGTTTGATGAGGTAGAGCAACAGATCGAGCGGACCCTCGAATACATCAAGTTTGACCTTGTAGTCCTCCACGCCAGCTTAAGGCCGCTTGTAGCCGCGTTTTTCCGCCTCGCGTTTTTGTTGGATGCGGTGCTTGTCGTGTTCCTTTTTCTTGGTTTTGAGTTTGCTGATCTGGCGAGAGAGTTTGTCCACGACCTTGTCGATGGCCACGTAGAGGTCGGCTTCCGCATCCTCGGCGTGGATGTCGGGTCCGCTGAGTGCGAGGTGAACTTTGACGATATAAGGCTTCTTGCGGTCGTGGTTGTGAAGAAGAACGATATGCGCTGCGAGAATCGTTTCACCGTGGCCTTCGAGGTGGCTGACTTTTTCCGCCACAAATTCATGGATGGCGCCGGTGAGGGTGATGTTTCGCGGAGTGATGTGAATTTGCATGATCTATACTTTGCGACTGCCTGCGCCTTCATTCCAGCAAAAATCCGCGCGCCCGTGGAATTCGCCGGGCTACATTTCGACGAGTTCGAGAATTTTCGAGTAGCTGAGATCCGTGTTTGCGCCTGGCTGGGCGGGGTCGATCATGTCATGCGGGATGCCGAGGGATTCCGGAAACTCGTAGGTGATGACCTTCTCTCCTTCGCGGGCTTTCAGTCGCGATGCGATTTCGTTTGTCAGTTGGTTGTTGGCTCCCCGGTCGCTGGCCGTTGTTAAAAAAATGAGCCTTTTGGCGAAAAGTGAGCGCGAGTCGAGATTTGCCCGCACATCCCGCGAGAGCTGGATCGTATCCGCCATGCAGTGGGTTCCGAAGCGGGGGTAGGCGTAGAGCGGTCCCGGCAGATTGTCTTTTTTTGACGAATCCCACCACTGGTAGAAATTCGGCAACTTCGAAAGAGTCGCGGCAGTGGCATCGATGACCGATGGCTGCACCCCATACATGCCGAAGAACGGCGCAATGAGCATGACATCGTCGATGCCCTCCCTGTTTTGAGCCATCCAACCCGTCGCCACAGCGCTGCCTGAGAGGCCTATGAGTGTGATCCTGTCGCCGAGACCGCTTGCGATATCGAGTCCCACGGCCGCCTGGTCGATCAGATCCTGCGCGGTTTGGTGGCCTTGGTCATTATTGAGCCGGTCTGCAAACCCCGCGAGGCGCGCACGGGGAAGCACCACATTCGCGCCTTTTGCATGAAGGATTTTTGCAAGCGGCACAAATTGCTCCGGGCAGTTTGTGAGACCATGCAAAAGCACAAAGACGCGCTCGGTTTTATGTCCATGGTGGAAAAGTCGACTGGCACCCTCGGGGCGGAGTGGGTGCAACGAATCCTCCTGGCGAAGGTTTTCAAACTTTGCCAGAGCCTCATCAAAAGTGGGCGCAGGACTGGGCCTCGATTGGAATGTCGGAATTTGTGACATGGCTACTACAACGATGACCAGAATAGGCAGTCCGAAAAGGGCGGTTTTTTTCATACGCGGAATTTCGGCGCCCAAGTCGGCCGGATTCTTGCGGCGATGAGGAATGCCACGCCGATCAAAACCAAAAATACGGAGAGGAATTGTCCACGCGTCAGCATGAGTGTGAGCGGAGCATCTGGTTCCCTGAAAAACTCGCCAGCAATCCGTAAGAGCGCGTAGGCGATGAAAAACACACCCGTCAGGATGCCATCAGGCAGGCGGAATCGTGTCCGCAAAATCCAAAGAATCGCGAACAGCACCGCACCTTCCAGCAAGGCCTCGTAAATCTGCGAGGGATGTCGCGGCGTGAGAACCTTGACCAGGAGCGTGTGCAACTCCGGCGACTCACCGACATTCTCAACCACGGCGGGGATGTCTATGAAGGCGGGATTGATTTGCGACGCCTCAAGCAAGACCTCGCGCGTCGTCTCCGGCGGGGCATCGTAGAGTTCCTTGGGAAATTGAACCGCCCAAGGCACCGATGTAGCCCGCCCGTAGAGTTCGCCATTGATGAAATTCGCACACCGTCCGAGGAAAAGGCCCACAGGCGCTGCAACCACCGTGTTGTCCCCGATGTTCAACCAGGAAATTTTTTTCCGCCGCGAATAAATCCAAGTAAAAACCACAATGCCCAGAATCCCCCCGTGGCTCGACATGCCTCCGTCCCAGAATTTGAAAAAAACCAGAGGGTTCCCCAAAAAATTTTCCCAATCGTAAAAGAGCATGTATCCCAGCCGTCCACCGAGAATGACGCCAAAAAGCGCGGTGCCAGTGATGAAATCCCCGATATCCCGCGCCGGAATATCGCTGTATCCCCGCCGCGCGAGGTGAAGGTAAATGCCATACGCGGAGGCAAACGCCAGCACATAGGCGAGGCCATACCAGCGAAGCCCCATAGTCTCGCTGAACTGAATCAAAAATGGGCTGATATCGTGAATATAGTAGGCAAGCACAGGTATCTTTCTTCGCCGTTCAGGCTCCGAGAGGCAAGCGTGAGGGTCGAATCAAAAAGGAGAACATCCGGGTGGTTAGGAGAAAGGGATTCCTCGCGCTTAAAAAAATTCAGATCCCCCAGCGGATGTCCGACCGGGGTTGATAGTGTCTCCCTCGAAATGATCACCAAAATCCTATTCGCCATCCAAGCAGCTACGCGCTGTTTCCGCCCGCAGAATCAATTCCCAAGCCGCTTCGCACGGCAGAGTGAGTTTTCGTTTTGAGCTATGGAGACTAACGCCTATGGAAAACCGATTCGGGATCGCGAATTACTCCGCCGGATCAAAAGAGCCCGCACCTACCAGTGCTTGAACGACCCGATGGGAGAACTCTACGACCCCATCGAGGACGACCCGGACATCAAGCCCATCCTGAGGGTAGTCGAGCGCCGGGCCGAAAAAGAGTCGCCAATCGTCGGCATGGGCCGCTGCCACGATGTTTGGGGCCACATGCGCAGGATTCTTAAAACCGAGCACGGTATAGTCTGGTATCCACCCAGCCAGATGAATACCCGCATCCTCTTCGATTGACCGTGAGATTCTTCGTGCCACGCGTTTCGTTGATAAAACTGCTCAAGGCCGTTTGCAGCGGTGCCGTCCCGCTTTTGCGCATTAAAGCATCGGCGGGTTTTGTCACCCTCTCCTGCGGCGATATCGAAGCGGGTTGTGAGTCCACTGTTGAGCGGTCCGGCGTGTGCTTCCTTCGCCATTCCAAGCTGAAGAAGCTCATCCAGACCTACCATTCCGATGCGGGGCACTCGGCCATCATCGATATCGAGGTGAGGCCTTCTGGCATCCGTGTCGGGCGCACCAGGGTTTCGCGTGCAGGCTGGGAAATCTCGCTCTTTGCGAAACCCGAAATCGCCCCAAGGACACTCCGCTTCCGCGAGCCGTATGTGCCAGAGGAACCACCCCCAGTGGACCTGCAAATGCATCTGCCCTTGTTTCCTGCGTGCGTTGACGACGCCCCGTTACACTCCACGCCGCGCCACACGCCATTTTGATGAACGCTATCACCCCGCTCTTTCTTACACTGCTCCTCAGCGCCTGCGCCGCCATTCAGAAGCCCGAGCCAGAGATCAGGCGCGCACAGCCCAAGCCACAGGAAATCCAAATCCAGACCGCGCCACCAGGCGCACTGGTGGATTGGAACGGCAATGTTCTCGGCGTGGCGCCCGTCACCATCGAACTCACGCCATCATTCTCCCAGTATGCCTCGCATTACAGCTGGCCCTCAAATGGAGCCCAGACCCAGCGTTTCCGCGCCCGCTGGCCCGATGGCGCCATCAACACCGAATTCTTCGAGAGCGATACCCCACCGCCGCAAGCCATCGCCATCGTCTCGCCAAGCGTTGGCAACTACCGCGATATCTGGACCACACCCGCCAAGAAGGAACTGCAAATCAAGAAAGGACCATGAACCTCTGCCGCCTCTGTATTTCATTCTTCAAAAAACCCACCATCCATTCAAACTCACGCCCAGCCCATTTTTGTGCCTACTAAAAAATCATCAAAATTGAATCCTCTGGCGCCGATCGAAATCGGCAGTCGCTTGGCACGCGGTCGTGCCCGCGCGGACGCGCGTTTCACCGCACCTCCCTCGCTTGCTGGGTTGCCGGACTCATACAGCGCCACATTTGAAGAAATCAAGAGCCACCTGCAAAGCGCGCGCATCCGCGCCGTGCTCGCGGCCAATCCCATCGTCATCGAAGCCTACTGGCATACCGGAAAAATCATCCTTCAGCGCCAGCAGGAAGCTGCCTGGGGAGCCAAGGTCATCGACCGTCTCTCCGTAGATCTCCGCAAGGCTTTCCCCGATATGCGCGGACTATCCACGCGCAACTTGCTTTCCATGAAATTGTTCGCAGAGGCATTCCCCGACGGGCCAATTGCGAAACGACCTGTTTCGCAATTGGGATGGGGGCAAATTATTCGCCTGCTTCAGATGGTCAAGGACCCCGTCGACCGCGAGTTTTACATCCGCGAAACCCTTGCCCACGGATGGAGCCGAAGCATCTTGGAAATCCAAATCCAAAACCGCCTCCATCTCCGTGCCGGTCGCGCCCAGACCAACTTCGCCCTCACCAAGCCCCCAGTCGACTCGGACATGGCAGCGCAGCTTTTCAAAGACCCCTACCTCTTCGACTTTCTTGGCACCGCAGATCCCCGCCGAGAGGTCGAGGTCGAGCAGGCCCTCGTCGACCACATCCAGCAGTTCCTTTTGGAGTTGGGAGCCGGTTTCGCCTTTGTCGGTCGGCAGGTGCATCTCGAGGTTGGCGACGAGGATTTCTACCTCGACCTCCTTTTCTACCATCTCAAGCTCCGGCGCTATGTCGTCATAGAACTCAAGGCCCGCGCCTTCGAACCCGGCGATGCCGGCCAGATCAACCTCTACCGCTCTGCCGTGGACGATTTGCTCCGCCACCCTGATGACCAGCCCACGATTGGCCTTCTTCTATGCAAGGGGAAAAACAAGGTGCTCGTCGAGTATGCCCTCAGCGGCCTTGAGCAATCCATCGCCGTCGCGGATTGGAAAACGCAGCTCACTGAGACCCTCCCTCCTGAATTCCAAGGCAGCCTCCCCACCATTCAGGAAATCGAAGCCGAACTCTCGCGTGATTTGCAGAAGGAGGAAGAGCGATGAAACCTCAGCGTAAAAAAGCAATGGGCCAAGAGACCAGCGTTGAGCCCTGTTCAAATCCACAATCCAACATTCAAAATTAGCCTGCTCTGCCACTTAACCCCCGTCCTGTTAATCTTGTTTATCCTGTAAATTGAATCACTTCCGCTCACCCTATGGGCTGCTTCCAGCAGTCTTTCTCCGCTCCGCTCCGATTCTGTCAAAAAAATGCTTTATGAATTGAAAAAACACTTGTTTCCAATATACGACTCGCTATTGACGGACTTTTTGGAAACCTGCTTTAATCAATTCGCAGTAGCCTAAATATCAATAATTAAATCATGGCCCTCTCTCTCAACAAACCTAAGCTCGACAATCTCGCCTCCGACATCTGGAAATCGGCCGAGCGACTGCGCGGGAAGTTCAAGTCCTACGAATACCAGAGTGTCATCCTACCCATCATTGTCATCCGCCGTCTGGAGTGCGTGCTGGTTGACTGGCGAGAGAAGAAATCCGCCGAAGTGCTCAAGAGCCGGCCCAAGCTCAGCGAGAAGGAACTCGCCAAGCTGGTCAAGGAACTGGAACTCAATCCCAAGCAGTGCCCGTTCTCCAACACCACCGACTGGACGCTCCGCTCGGTCTATGAGGAAGACCACGCTCTGCTGGAGGAGAACTTCCGCGCCTACATCAACGGCTTCTCCAAGAATGTTGATGACATCATCGAGCACTTCCACTACCGCGCCACCATCGGCCTGATGGTGAAAAACAACCGTCTGGCCCCGATCCTGAACCAATACAAGGAACTCGCGCTTGGCCCCGACCAGCTCTCCGGGCTGGAGATGGGCTACATCTACGAGGAGTTGCTCCGACGCTTCTCGGAACAAAGCGGTGACGAGGCCGGGGAACACTTCACCCCGCGCGAAGTCGTCCGCCTCATGGTCGAGTTGCTGGATATTCCCATCCCGGACAAGCATCTCTCCATCTACGATCCCGCCAGCGGCACGGGCGGCATGTTGTCCGTGGCGAAGGAGCATCTGTTGGAGCGCGCCGACACGCCCGAGGAAAAGGCACGTGTTGAGAAATACGTCACCGTTCACGGCCAGGAGCTTTCCCCCACGAACTATGCCGTCTGTCAGGCCGACCTCCTCATCAAGAACGACCGGCAGGCCACCGTCCGCCTGGGGAACTCACTGATCCCGCATGATCCCCACAGCAAAGATCCCGGAGATCAGTGGCCGGAGCCGAAATGGCGCTTCAACCGGATGCTTAGCAATCCGCCGTTCGGCGTCACCTGGGGGGGCAAGGACGGTTACGAATCACAAGTGCGCAAACTTTTGACGACCCGTTACAAGGCCGGCCTGCCGCGTGTGAATGACGGCGCGCTGCTCTTTCTGCAAACCATGCTGGCCAAGATGGCCCCGGTGGAGGAAGGCGGCAGCCGAATCGCCGTCATCTTCAATGGCTCGCCCCTCTCCAATGGTGACTGCGGCTCTGGCGAGAGCGAGATCCGCCGCTGGATCCTGGAGAACGACTGGCTGGATGCCATCGTCATGCTGCCCGACCAGCTTTTCTACAACACCGGCATCTTTACCTACATCTGGCTACTGCGGAATGACAAGCCCGCCAGCCATGCAGGCCGCGTCATGCTTATTGATGCCCGCCAGCAGTTTGAAAAGGAGCCAAAATCCTTCGGCAACAAACGCCACCGCATCACCGATGCGCACCGCGCCTGGATCGAGGAGCGCTACACCAAAGGCTGGGCCAAGGGCTACACCGACGAGCACGTCAAAATCTTCCCGCGCGAAGACTTCGCTTATCACAAGGTCAGCGTCGTCTTCTGGCAGACGGATGAGCACGACCAGCCCGCCACCATCACCGAGCCTTACGAGAAGGCCTTTACGGCGGCCAATGTGAAAAAGGAGCAGGACTTCCACGAGAGCGACCTCATCTTCCGCGTCGTCGCGCGACTTTCCAAAGTCGCGAAGCCCAAGACCATCGAGTTCACCATCAAAGCGGCGGACAACGCCGCGAAGAAGTTCAAGGAAGCCCTGGCCGGTGCTGAGGAAATCGTCTCCGTCGAGTGGACCCACCGGCACTACGTGCAGGACGACGAATACATCCCGCACGGCGAGGACATCCCCGCCTTCCTGAAACGGGAAATCGCCAAGCCGATCATCCGCTGGGAGGAGACGAAGAAGGATGGCAAGACCGTGCTCGGCTACGAGATCCTGCCGAATAAATACTTCTACCGCTACCAGCCACCCACACCCGCCAAGGACTTGCTGGCAGAGTTCTGGAAGCTGGAGAAGGACGCGGAGAAGATGTTGGAGGGGCTGGCGAAATGATCCCGACTTATTCAGAGCGCAGGAGTTCGGGTGTTGAATCACTTGGAGAGATTCCGAGTCATTGGACGGTGACCGCTTTGAAGCGGACTCTTTCGGAACCGTTAAAGTATGGCGCGACCGAGCCTGGAGATGAGTCAGACCCGGATTCACCGCGCTATCTCCGCATCACTGATTTTGATGGCGATGGGAGCTTGAGAGCAGACACGTTCGTTTCTCTGCCGGAGGAAATTGCCCGCCACTACTACCTGCGCGATGGCGATGTTCTCTTCGCCCGAAGTGGTGCCACAGTCGGAAAGACGTTTCTTTTTCGGAACTACTCCGGGCGTGCGTGTTTCGCTGGCTACCTCATCAAGGCGTCAACCAATCGGCACAAGCTGACGCCAGAATTCCTCACCTATTTTACGAGGTCACCCGCCTACGATGCGTGGAAGGATTCTATTTTCACCCAAGCAACGATTCAAAACATCGGGGCCGACAAATACGCACGCCTCCCAATTTGTTTGCCGCCGCTGCCGGAGCAACAGCGCATCGCGGCATATCTGGATGCGAGTTGCGCGGCGATTGACGCAGCGGTGTTCGCCAAACGCCGCCAACTAGAAACCCTCGAAACGCTGGCTAGCTCAATCCTTCTTCATTCTCTGACCATTGGCCTTCGCCAAGACGTTGAAACCCGGCCCACAGGCGCATCGGTGCTTCCTCAAATACCGGCAGGGTGGCGATTCGGCAGGCTGAAGTCCGTTGCGGCTATACGCTATGGTCTTGGCCAGCCGCCGGCCGAGCTTTCGTCTGGCGTAGCAATGATTCGTGCAACCGATGTAGATGCGGGAACGATTCGCACTGACAAGCTTCTGCGGGTTGACCCTGATGAACTGCCGCCAGACAGAAACCCGTATCTTAAAGCCGGTGAGATCATCGTCGTTCGCAGCGGCGCTTACACTGGAGATTCGGCTATTGTTCCGGCAGAGCTAGAAGGCACGGTCGCTGGTTATGATATGGTCGTTACCGTGACACGCGCTTCGGCACGTTTTATCGCCTACTGCCTCTTGAGCCGTTACGTCCTTGAGGGCCAATTGTTGCTACTGACGTTGCGTGCCGCCCAACCGCATTTGAATGCAGAGGAATTGGGAAGTGTTCTTTTGGCGTTGCCGCCAACCCGCAAGGAACAAGAGGCGATTGCAGATCATCTCGATGTGAAGCTTGCCGAAGTGAAGGCCATCGTCACCGGCATCCAAGCCCAAATCGACACACTCGTCAGCTACCGCAAGTCACTGATCCACGAATGCGTCACAGGCCAGCGACGGATCACGGAAGCGGACGTGCGTGCGATTCAGGAGCGGGCCGCTAAACTGACCCAAGAACCGACGTTATCCCACACGACCGCATGAGCTCCAAGCCGCGCCCATCCACCAAGACAAAAGCTGCATTGGCCAGCCCGAAGGCCCAGCAAAAGATAGTGCAGGCATTGCCTGCACCATTGACGAAAGCAGGAGGGGCCGGTCCCGCATTGCCATTGCTAACAGACCTGCGGCAAATGATCGCGGAGGCAAGGGTGGAAGTAAGCCGAACGGTAAATTCAGGTTTGACGCTCCTTTATTGGGAAGTAGGCACCCGCATCCGAAAGGACATCCTGCAAGACGCGCGGGCGGAGTATGGGGGCAAGATTGTCTCCGCAGTGGGGAGACAATTGGAGCGGGAGTTTGGCCGGGGATTTGGCGACAAGAACCTGCGCCGGATGATCCAGTTTGCGGAGGTTTTCCCGGAGCGGGAGATTGTCGTATCACTGATACGACAATTGAGCTGGACCCACTTCATCGCGCTGATCCCGCTGAGCAAGCCACTACAGCGCGATTTCTACGCGGAGATGTGCCGGGTGGAACGCTGGAGCGTGAGTGCACTGCGCGAGAAGATCGGCGGGATGCTCTACGAGCGCACGGCCCTTTCCAAGAAGCCCGCCAAGCTGGCGGAGCAGGAACTGAAGGCACTGCGGGATGAGGACAAGCTGACGCCCGACCTTGTGTTCCGCGATCCCTACTTCCTCGATTTTCTGGGGCTGAAGGACACCTACGCGGAAAAGGATCTGGAGGCGGCTATCCTGCGGGAGATGGAGTCCTTCATCCTTGAGCTGGGCGTAGGCTTTGCCTTTCTGGAACGGCAGAAGCGGGTGACGGTGGATGGAGTGGATCATTACCTGGACCTGCTCTTTTATCACCGCAACCTGCGGCGACTGGTGGCCGTGGAGCTGAAGCTGGCAGACTTCAAACCGGGGGACAAAGGCCAGATGGAACTCTACCTCGGCTGGCTGAACCGCTACGAGCGCAAGGAAGGCGAAGAAGCCCCCATCGGCCTGATCCTTTGCGCTGGGAAACGTCAGGAAACCATCGAACTGCTAAATCTCGAACGCAGCGGCATCCAGGTTTCCAGCTACTGGACCGAAGCCCTGCCGAAAGCAGAAATGGAACGGAAACTGCACGAAGCCGTCGCGCTGGCCCGTGCCCGACTGAAACTCGCTGCTCCCTGATCATGGCGAAAAAGAAGAAAGCTCCCGAGCTGACCTTTCAGCAACACATCGCGGATTACCTGATCCGCGTGCATCGCTATGGCAAGCTGGAACAGTCCGACATCACGGATACGGAGCACTGCATCGCCGAAGATCAGCTCTGGGCCTTTCTCAATGCCACGCAGGGTGACACGCTGAAGAAGCTGACCGACGACTACGGCACGGATGCGCGGGAGGAGGTCTTCAAGGCGCTGCGCAAGGCACTGGAGCACACGCCGCTGTGGCTGCTGTTCCGGCAGGGTTTACAGGTGCGTGGGCTTACGTTTCAGCTCTACTATGCCAAGCCCCGCTCCGCTGAGAGCGCGGGTGCCAAGGGCTATGCCGAGAACCGCATCACCTTCCGCCCGCACTTCTACTTTGGAGAGGTGAACCACGAGATTGATTTCGTCTTCTACCTCAACGGCCTGCCCATCGTGGCGCTGGAGCTGAAGCACGAGGCCAACCAGAATGTGCATGACGCGGTGTCGCAGTTCACCAAGCGCGACCACGCACACAAGATTTTCCAGCATCCCTTCCTCTATCTCGCCGCCGACACCACCGACGCGATGGCCGCCACCGACCCGCGCAAGGAAGAGAACTTCCGCTGGCACAACATGGGGCTGACCAACACGCCCACGAATCCCGACGAGTATCCGATCGAGTATCTCTACCGCGAGGTGCTGTCGCAGGAGCAGTTGCTGGAGGCGTTGTCATTTTTCCTCGTCCGCGTGCCTGAGCGCGAGGCCGAAGCGGACAAGCCCGCGCGACCAGCCTCCACCATCTTCCCGCGATACCACCAAAGCCGGCTGGTGCGGCGGGTGGCAGAGGACATCACGGCCCACTTCGCCAAGGCGGGAGACATCGGTAAAAAGTATCTGGCCGACCATTCCGCAGGCAGCGGCAAGACGCTCTCCATCTGCTGGCTGGCCAACCGGCTGCACAGCCTCTTCAAGCCCGGCACGAATGAGAAGCTGGTGGACATCACCTTCATTCTCACCGACCGCAAATCGCTCGACACAAACATCCGCGAGGACATCGAGAAGTTCACCCACCTCAAGGATGTGGTGGGCATCGCAAAGAAGGCCAAAGACTTGCCGCGTTTTCTCAAGGAGCGGAGATCCATCATCGTCACCACGCAGCAGAAGTTCGCCTGGGTGCTGAAGGAAATTCAGAAGAATCCAGAATTGAAAAACCTCCGGGTGGCGTTCCTGATCGATGAAGCTCACCGCTCGCAGGAAGGCCACAGGGGTGCGGCCATTCGCTTACCGTTCCGCAAGGAGGGCGAGCCGGATGAGGAAGCCCCCGAGGAGGATCTCGAAGAGCAGATTGCCAAGGCCATCCGCGAGCATGACCTGAATCAGTTATTCGTCGCCTTCACCGCCACACCAGCACCCGCCACCGTGTCGATGTTTGGCAAGCCCTTCGACAGCTACACCGAGGCCGAAGCCATTGCCGAGGGCTACATCGTGGACGTGGCGGCGAGCATCATCTCCTACAAGACGCTCTACAATCTGGATTGCCCCATCGTCCCGAAGCCGGACGAAGAGAAGGTCTATCCGAAAGGCGTCGTGTCCAAGGCGCTCCAGAACGTGGCGTTTCAGGACGACGGGCTGATTCAATACAAGGCCGAGGTGATGCTGCGCATCTTTGAGAAGGACGTGAAGCCGCTGATCGGCGGACGCGCCAAGGCGATGATCGTCACCTCATCCCGCGTGGCCGGGCTGCGGTATTTCAATATCATCAAGGAGAAGCTCAAGGAGCGCGGGGCCGACTACAAGGTGCTCTACGCCTTCTCGAATTTCGTCCACCCGGAGACGAACGCTGCCATCAGCGAATATGCCGTGAATGAGTTGCAGACGGGCGAGTTGATTGAGGACCGCTTCGAGGGCGACGACTACCGGATTATGGTGGTGGCAAACAAATTTCAGACCGGCTTCGATCAGCCGTTGCTCGCGGGCATGTTCCTCGACAAGCCGGTGCTGGACCGCAACGCCGTGCAGACGGTTTTCCGGCTGAATCGCTGCCACCACGGCAAGAAGGATGTCGTGGTCGTGGACTTCACCAACAACGCTAAACAAATCCTGAAAGCCTTCGCGAAGTATCGGAAGGGCACGCCTTTCGAGCCGGAAGAACCGGACGAAGAAACCTGCCCGAAATTACATGCGGAAATTCTCGCCGCGGGCGTCTTCACCCAGAAGGATGCCGCCGATATGCTGGCGCTTCTTAAGAGTGGGACGGATGCACAGGTGCAATTCCAGGTGAACGGACTACGGACGCGCTTTCTCGCGAAGCTCACCGATTGGGAAGACCGCAAGGCGTTAGTCTATTTGCTGGCCCGCTTCGTGAAGAGCTACCATTTCCTCACCTGCTTCTTCACATACTCGCCGCAGATTCAGGAGTTCGCCACCTTTGCCGAATACGTGGGGCCGCAGCTCATCAAGGCCGGGACCGTCTCAGACCTGATGAAGCAGATTCGCGCGACCATCGTCACCAAGGCGGCGGTGCAGTATCAAGGAGTGATGACCAGCGGCGGTCCGGTGAAGCTCCAGCCCGGCAAAGGAAAAGGCGGCGCAGGCCCGGTGCCGGTGAAGGTCTCGGTGCAGGACGTGATTGAGCAGATTCGCGCCAAGTTCGACATCACCGACGAGGAGGCGCTCTACATCAAGCAGGTGACAGATCAGAAGATCGCCGACCCTGCCATCCGCACCACCGTCCACGCGCACCGCGACGACCGCATTTATCTCGAGGGACCGTATCGCGGCCAGGTCAACGGCGAGATTCAGACGACCTACGATGCACACGGCCGTTACGACGAACTCGCCGACCCGAAATACACCGACACTGGCGGCATCTTCGACCTCATGGCCGTGACGGTCATCCAAACGCATCTGTCCGAAGCTGCATGAGGTCATGAGCAAGACGATTCACGAAATCCCTGAAGCCGACCGACCGCGCGAGAAGCTCCTGCGCAAAGGCGCGGCTGCGCTGAGCGACCAGGAACTGCTGGCTGTGCTGCTGGGCAAAGGCACCAGCAAAATAGATGTGATGACGCTGGCCCGGAATGTCACCACCGTCGCGGATAAGAAGGGCTTGGGTCTGACGGTCGAGGACCTTTTGAGCCTTGAAGGGATGGGCACCACCAAGGCGATGCTTCTCGTCGCTGCCATTGAGTTCGCCCGCCGCCGCATCAAACCCGAAGGCGCGAAGATCATGACACCGGCCGACCTGCTCCCGCACGTCCGCCACTACGCCGACCGCAAGCAGGAGCATTTCCTCTGTGCCAGCATCAACGGCGCGAACGAGCTTCTGAACATCCGTGTGGTGTCCATCGGCCTGATCGACCGCAGTCCGGTGCATCCCCGGGAAGTCTTCGCCGATCCACTATCCGACCGCGCCTCCGCGGTGATCGTCGCCCACAACCACCCCAGCGGCGACCTCGAACCATCGCCCAGCGACATCGAAATCACCGCGCAACTAAAAGCCGCCGGAGCCATCGTTGGCATCGACCTGCTTGACCACATCATCTTCAACAGGACGGGCTATTTCAGTTTCTTGGAAACAGGAACTTTGTAGCGATGCAAGCTGGAAAAGCGTTTTAAAGAACTGGGGGTCAGGCAACATTTCCTCTCATTTTGCTTTGGGTGGGAGTTCGCCGCCGAGCTCAAGATTTGTATTGAGCACCCGTTTCTGAGTGAATACCGGAGGTTTCCGTTGACGATGCGGTGGCGCAGGCATTCTTTATGGCGTCATGAGTTCCGTTGCCGAAATCGAAGCTGCAATCGAAAAAATGTCAGTTCCCCAAGTTGAGCAATTAGCTCATTGGCTGGAGGGTTTTTTACAACGGCGTGTATCGACGCCTGCCTTGGAAAATTGGTTGTTGAATGCAAAGGGCGCGGCTGTTCCGCATGCACAAACTCAGTCGATCATGAACCTGACCCGTGGTGAAGAATGACCCTGCTGGATACAAATGTGTTGTTGGACATAGCCACTGCCGATCCAGTCTGACTTGAATGGTCGGAAAATCAAATTCGGTCCGTGGCGCTTGAGGGGCCGATATGCATCAACCCTATCATCTATGCGGAACTTGCCCCCGCATTTTCCTCGGCGAGGGAATTGGATCGGTGGCTAGCCCCTGAAGTTTTCAAGCGCCTGCCGCTACCTTACTCCGCCGGTTGGCTGGCGGCGGCTTTTCTCAAATACCGCCGAAGCGGTGGCGTGAAGACATCCCCTTTGCCTGACTTCTACATTGGCGCCCATGCAGAGGCCGAGGGGCTCGTTCTGGTCACGCGTGATCCGGTGCGGTATGGCACTTATTTCCCCAAGGTCAGGCTGGTAGCCCCAGAATAGAAACGCTATGGCGGGGAAGCGGCGCTTGAGAGGTTGAAAAAATGGAGGTCAAACTTACCATGAGGAGTATGGAAATGAACTCATCCCATTTTTTTGAGCTTCCAGTTTTTACGGTGCCGCAGCAAGAGCCGGAATTGATGGGCTATGAAAAAGCCCTTACAGAATTCGAAGAGATCATTAAGGACTTTCGCCTCCTCGAGAGGCCTAGGCCAGCCGAGAATCTACCCGAGTTCAAGATGTGATCGGGTAAAAATGGATCCAGAAGAATCAACCACAATCTGGTGCCCAAGTCTGGCGACGACACAGCTCCCGCCAGAAGCAACGAAGAGAAAGCCCTTTCGCCAATCCCAAAAGTCAACCAGCTTGTGAGCAGCATTTCTACGTGAACTATGAAGCCGCTGACCCGACTCCAACAAGAGGCCATCAAGTTAAGAAAAATCCGTCTTAACCAGCCGCCCGTGACCTATGAGCAAGCTATGAAGCAATTTGAGGAGCACCGCAAAGCCGCGCAAGAATCACGATTTCGCTGGATTCCTGAGAACCCCGCCACAGAGAACCAAAAACAAACCCCGCCCGGAAAGGGCGGGGTGTAGATACCTGACGATCGCAGAGCCGCCTTTGCTCAATCGGTGAGAGCACCCGGACGAACCGCTCAGGGGAGTGCAAGACCGAATCCCCCGCTAGAGTCTCTTCCAAGTAAGTATCCGTAGAAAAAGATAGGTAGGCCCGAGTCGCCGTCAACACCGAAAAATCCACCACCCGCAGAGTAAAAAAGGGATTCCACGCGGACATGGGTTTGGAAGCAACTTCCGCGCCCTCCTCCGTGGAATCCAAGGAGACAAAACTTCTCACATGGCACCAAGTCAAGTCGCCGCCGAGAGGCCCATAGTCTCGCTGAACTGAATCAAAAACGGGCTGAGATCGTGAATATAGTAGGCAAGCACAGGTATCTTTCTTCGCCGTTCAGGCTCCGAGAGGCAAGCGTGAGGGTCGAATCAAAAAGAGAACGTGCGTGTGGTATGATCGGCGAATCCATCCACTCACTCATTCACCCGAAAGGTAAACTGGTTTGGGTCGGAGTTGAACCAGTTCACTCGGTCGATAAACCGTTTTAGATCGGAGGCGAACATTAGATCGGAGGCGAACTAGTGCTTGAGCCCACAGCGCTTTTTTAAAGCCATTCTCCGAAGCAGGAGGAGTTTTGTTTCGTTTAGAAAAATCAGCGGCGCTTTCTGCGGTGAAGTCCCCACCCACTACCGGACTATCCGTGCAACGGAAGCGGGGGGGCCGCATCCCCATGACGACTTGCTTATCAAAATCGCAAGAGGTGTGTTTTTCGACGTGAGCCCTGCCTGTCGAGACGACTTGGTCTGCTAAAATTTCGTTGATGAATCGGAGGCAATATCCCGTTTTTGTCTTAGGATGAACAGTGGCTTGGCTATTGCTTGGTCGTGAGACGCAGCATGACTTCATTGCGCCACAAAAATGAGGGGGTCCACGGCGGGTCGAAAAAGCCATAGATCGGCGGGTCGACGGCTGTGAGACCTTTGGCGTCGATCCAACTTTTCAGGAGGGCAAGGCATTCCGATTCCTTTGCTGCGGAGCGAAAGCCGCTGAACCGAAGCACCGCGAATCGCCCTGCGTGCTTTGGTTACAGCAGGTCTGAAAACTACGTATACCGACCGGGCATCCGTTGTTCTAAATTGTGAATATGACAACAAAACCGCACCGCCTCACAGCCAAAAAACCAGCCACCATCAAGCGTGGCGCCAAAAAACCAGCGACAAAGAAAAAGTCTGTCCTCGCGAAGCTTGCTCCCAAAGTCACAAGCAAGCCAACCCTTCATCATAATAAACTGGCGACACAAGCGCTGAAATTTCTCGATGAAGCCACGGCGCTGCTGCGCACTGGCATCCGGGAAGGAGCCCAAACCACGGAGGAGTCCCGTATCCTCGCCAAAAAGAAAGCCCACAGCCTGCTGGGCAAGGCCTCTAAAACTCTCTCGCAAGCGATAGAAGACGGGGCATCGACTCTTCAAGATTTCATCAAGAAAATGTGAGGCGGCATTTTTGATTTCCAACCATACGGACGCGCCGCAGCGCAAATCTCAAGTCCCTCACAGCCCGTCGCTGCGTCGGGTGGAGATCGCGTGTCTGAGGCACATCCATACCCCCCAGGCCAACCCGATTAAGCCAATAGCGGGGATGCCCCAAATTTTCGGCGAGAGGTCGGAGCGAATGAGGCTTGTCGAACAGATCAAGACAGCGGCGGTGAGGATGGCGTTGCCGAGCCGGTTGAATGTTGTATTCAGCGTCTTCCGAAGCGGCTCAATGCCTTTTGCATCAATATTATGCTGGATGGGAATACTGATTTCACCACGCTGCAGGCGTTTCCAGAGGATGCGGATATCTCCCGGGAAATCATCCAAGATGTCGAGCGAGGTCGAGGAGAGCTTCCTCAGGATATGATAAATGTGCTCGGGGCGATATTTCGTCTCAAGCATCCTGATCGCGTAGGGCTGTCCAATGACGACGAAATTGAGTTTGGGATTGAGTTCACGGCCGATCGCTTCGATCTGGGAGAGGGCCTTGATGCCCAAGTAAAAGCTCCCCTTCATTTGGAGATGTTGATCGCGCAAGAGTTCCTGCAACTTGTTAAAAACACCCGAAAGGTTAATCTGCGAGAGCGGTTTGGTAAGATTCTTGTTACTAAACTCCTCGACAGCTCGCAGCATCTTTTCCGAATCAACCAATTTTCCTGATTCGGACATATCGACAAGGGCGCTCATCACCTGCCGGTTGTCCTTCTCCGCCAAGCCGGCAAGGAGATTGGCCACGCTCGATCGAAAGCCCATGGAAAATTCCCCCATCATTCCAAAGTCATAGAGTCCCATGACTCCACTTGGGAGCACGGTCATATTGCCGGGATGAGGATCCCCGTGGAAGAACCCATGCACGAAGATTTGCTTGAAAATAAGTTTTGAAATATTCTCCGAAAGCAGGATCGGGTCGATGTGATGCCTTCGGAGCACCTTGGGCTCAGTGACAGCACAGCCCGAGATGAACTCCATGGTGAGGACTTTCTTGCTACTGAACTCACGCAGGACGCCGGGAACCTTGATGGCCTCATTTTTATCAAACTGAATAGCAAAGCGTTCCATATTGTCGGCCTCATTCGTGAAATCGAGCTCCTTCAGGATAGTTTTTGAAAACTCCTTCACGACGCCGACCGGGTTTATGACGGCGATATCCGGAGCATGCTTCTCCAAGAAACTTGCCAAGTCGTGCAGGATGGAGAGATCCCGATCGATGAGAGCCTGAATGCCAGGACGCTGGATTTTTACTGCCACAGCTACCCCTTGATGCGTTGTGGCCCGATGCACTTGGGCAATCGAGGCTCCAGCCATGGGCTCCTCGTCGAACGAGGCAAAGGCTTTGCTCGCGCTCATCCCGATTTCCTCGTGGAAAATGTGCTTCGCTTCTTTTCCGGGAAAAGTGGGAACATCGTCCTGCAGCTTGCGCAGCTCGCCGAAGTAATCCCCGTTCACCAAATCGCGACGCGAACTCACGATCTGCCCAAATTTGATAAATGTCGGCCCCAACTCCTCCAGAGCCAATCGCAACCGTTCTTCGGGAGGTTTCGCCAGTAGGCCAGAGTCATGCATCGGCATCTCGCTGGCCTCAATTCCCATGATGCGCTGGAGGGCAAATAACTTGAGGACATCGGAAAATCCGTATTTGAACAACACCCGCAGGATTTCGGTGTAGCGAGGGACCTGGGCGGAAAACTCCAGTGCTGAGTGGATATGGGAAATCATCGACATTCGATGAATCCGTTTTTCACGGATTCGGAGCCCAGCTTCAACCTTCCCGACTTTTCCGCCATAGGGTTAAGGCCCCAGACGCCTCGCGAGAGATTGAACGATTCGCCCGCCTTCTACAAATCAGGCCAACACCCCATACCAGCAATTCCCAGAGCATGCGTTAATGGCCGTCTCGAATTCATCGAGAAACAAATTAAAAAATGAAAGCATACTTCACCATCACTACTATGGCCGCCGCTCTCGCGGTTGCCACACTCACACCTCAACGCGCCAGCGCTTCCGATCCAATGGCCCCAGCGGTAGCCATGCCGGACATTGTGGCTGCAGCCGCAAGCAAGTCGGAGTTGAGCACGCTTGTCTCTGCGATCAAGGCAGCGGAACTCGTCACTGTCCTCCAAGGGCAGGGTCCGTTCACTGTCTTCGCTCCGACCAACGCAGCTTTCAAAAAACTCCCCGAAGGCCAACTCCAAGACCTGCTCAAACCTGAAAATCGTATGAAATTAGCAAAGATTCTCAAAGGGCATGTCATAAAAGGCCGAGTCAAAGCAGCGGACGTCAAAGCTGGCGAAGTGAAAACACTCGACGGCAAGGAAGTCGAGATCGCCGTGCAAAATGGGAAAGTGTCTTATGGCAATGCTACGGTTATTGCCACGGACATCAGCGCCGCCAACGGCGTCATCCACGAGATCGATACCGTGGTGATCGAAGACTAAAATCAATCCTCGGATTGACATAAAAAACAAGAAACCAAAGAAAAGCCATTTCGCTGCGAGGCGAAATGGCTTTTTTTGTTTGTCATGGCGGTGGAAAAGGCCCGGCTGATCGCCAAAGGCGCCATAGTATCCAGCAGAGACGCCGCTTCGCGGCTGAGAAGTGGGCCATGCGGGACGATGGCCCTCCAATAAAACGCCGTGCGTTTCGTAAATCTCGGAGGGTCAGCGTCCTCGCCTGACCCATTTTTCAACCACGGGCGGCGAGGAATCGCTTTCAGACACCTCTGCCACCCAAACCACTCGATCTGCTCGCTGCAGATGCCCCAAATAAAATGATTTTGCTGTCCATGATTTTGCCAATCCTGAGACGCCGCTTCGCGGCTTAAGCTTGGGACGCCAAGAGGCTGGCGTGCCCTACCTTGAGGGTTAGGAAGCGCGCTGGCGCGCGGCAGCGCGATCGATTGCCTGGGTAGGGACGCCGCGCCGCCGGGGTCCGACTTGTGTGGTAACGCGGTTAGTAATATCCGGGATTTCTCGAATCGTAATACCCTGCCCGATAGCCTTGCTGGTAGCGATCGCTTTGAGCGTTCCGATTGTAGTGTCTCTGGTTGTAATTGCCAGATTGTCCCGAGTAGTTGGAATTGGTGACTCGCATGAATTCATCATAGGCAGCGCACCCGCTGAGCATGGCGGCGGCAAGGAGTGTGGCAATCAGTTTCATGATGAAATCTCTACTCTTGCAGCAGCAGCCTCGCCATGGGGGTGATGACCCACTGTCGATAACCAATTCCTTGAGCGTTTTTTTTCGCGAGGCTCTAACCGCACGAATTTCCCGCTGCTGCGGAGGGCTCAAGTTTTTCGCCGTGAGGCCACAAACAAAACCACACCACCGACAATCGCAATGACGCCAAGAATTGGCAGGAGCGGGATGGTGTGTGTGCGTTCAGCCGTAATTTGTAACGGCCCAATGTCGATCGCCTTCTCCGTGGTGGTGTAGGTGATGCCCTGGTAGGTCAACGCCACCACACCGAGAATGATCATCAGTAAGGAAGCGAGGAGGAGATTTTTCATAAAATTTCAGGCGCTGGAAGCAGCAGGCTGAATGTCAACGGGAGCAGCAGCGGCATTTCTGCGCAAGGATGTAGCCAGTGACCACGCCCATGAGCATTCCCGTAGCGAGCGTCTTGTAGGTATGGTGGTGTAAAAGTTCATCCGCAGCCTTGGACCCCTCGCATGTTTTCTCCACAGCGCGGTTGTAAAGGGATTTCACTTGCTTGGCGGTTTGATCGGTTTGTTCGAGTATGTCTTTTGTTTTCATAATGTGTGTTTGCTTTTGTGAAGATCGTTCCGGAATTTGGGTTTGGCCATGAGGCGATGACCCCATGGAAAGGGCGCTCCCAGTGGGCGATGGTGAGGATCAAGAAACATGAGGATCTCCCGAATCCTCGTTGCAAACAAAGAAAGGAAAAAACCTATGTTAATGACTATAGCGATCTTATTGATTCTGCTCTACGCTCTGGGCTTGATTACGAGTTACACCATGGGAGGATTGATTCATCTCCTTCTGGTGGTTGCTCTTGTAGTCGTTCTTGTCCGCATAATCCAAGGAAGGCGAGTGCTGTAGAGTAGGCCTTCAATGAAATTTGAGGGGCGGTCAAAATTACCCGACGAAACTTTCACGCAGCCTCGGCGACGGGGCGGCGTGAAGGTGGGTAGTAAAAGGGAAATTTTTTTGCTTGGTTTCTTGATTAACTCCTCTCGCGCTGTGAGGCAACGCGAGCGAATGTAACTCGCGCTTTTCATCTCAAAAACTTACGACTTTTTAGTTGTAAAGGTTTGAAGGTTGAGAAAAGAGGGGAGGGGGTGATGGCGTGCCAGAAATATCCCACGCCCATAGTGCCTCGCAGGCTATGCTGTCAGTAAGAGGCGAGTCCTGCCTCACCGCCGCGTTGGGGTGTTACCAGCCGCTAACTTTTTTATATAGCTATTTACAAATTAATTAATAAGAGGGTGATGTTTGGGTCTCGACAGTAGTGGAATTGGGGCTCTTGGTTGTGGTTTTTTGAGTGGTTGTCCTAACCTGCTCGGTAGGCGCTGACCTTTGTGTTCTTACGCTGAAGCTGCAACTGGAGAAGAGAAATGGGACCGCGAAGGCCAGCAATAGGAAAAAGTATTTTTTCATAGCCCTCAATTTTGCGTGATGAGGGGAGCTGCTCAATAGGGTGTATATCCCATCTCTGACAGAATTAAAGCGCAAATTATTTATAATTAATCACGCGTTTGAATCAATCAAGAGCAATATTTGGCTGCTCATTTTGACACACTTGGTTTGGCGGAGTTGCCATGGGCGAAAGCGCCAGTCCCATGTATTCGCATATTTTAGCGGTCAAAATGACCTTGCTGTTTGGCCGCTTTTTCTACGCTGAAGGCGAGGAGCCGGTGAGGTGCTCACCCGCGCCGGATATCGCCACGGCCGATCTGGTTTGAACAAAAATACAAGCGCTGTGTCGCGGCAGAACAGCGTCGGGATTGCCAGGCAGATCGCTTGGGTGGATCCGAAGCGTTCAGAGCACTCAATGCTGGGGGTAATCTTGGCCCTGGATTCGGTTTGCGATGGGCTTATCGAAGTCGAGTATTGTTTGAAGGCTGGAAGTACGGAGATAACATGGTGGCACGAGATATGGATAAGTGGATCAATTTTGAAAAATCGAGCGGAGGGGATCAGGAGCAAGAGACTTCAGTAACACGTGCCTGCCGTCTTGCCGCATTTGGAGCCAAGCCGCCTGCATTGACTGTTGAAAATACTGCCGCGCTTGAGCCAAGAGCGGATGAAGTTCTTGTGCGCATGCTTGCCGTGCCGATCAACCCGGCGGATTTGAATGTGATTGAGGGGACCTATGGTGAATTGCCGCCGCTTCCTTGCACGATTGGCAATGAGGGTGTGGGAGTGGTCGAGCGCGTTGGTGATTCGGTGGGCGGGTTTGCTCTCGGGCAGACCGTGCTGCCGCTGGCGTTCGGGACTTGGGCCGAGCAAATGGTGGTGCCTGCGGAATCATTGGTCGCCTTGCCCGATGGGCTTGATCCCTTGCAGGCGGCGATGCTTGCGGTGAATCCAGCCACGGCCTGGCGGATGATTTACGATTTTGCCAAGCTCGAGCCGGGGGATTGGATTGTGCAGAATGCTGCCAATTCGGGCGTTGGTCGCTCGGTCATTCAATTGGCCAAGGCGCTTGGTCTCCGCACGCTGAGTGTCGTTCGGCGTGCCGAGTTGATTGACGAGCTGTGTGTCAGCGGAGCGGATGTCGTGGTGACCGAGGATACAGACCTGAGAGCGGAAGTGCTTACACTCTGCGGCGGCGTGCTTCCGAAGCTCGGGCTTAACGCCGTGGGCGGGGCCAGTGCTCTCAATGTGGCCAATGCCCTTTGCGCGGGCGCTCCGCTCGTTACCTATGGCGCGATGGGCCGTCAGCCTCTTAAAATTCCGAATGGTCTCCTGATTTTTAAAAACATTTCCTTCCAGGGATTCTGGCTCCGGAGTTGGAAGGAATCAGCACCCAACGCCGAGGTTCAAGCCACCTATCAAAAGCTGGCCGCCTACCTCGCGGCAGGAGTCCTGCACACTCCGATTCACAAGGTTTTCCCGCTTGATCAGGCGCTCGAGGCCATCGCCGAGGCCGCCCAGGAGAAGCGCTTGGGAAAAGTTCTGCTGCGGATGTCTTGAAATCGATACCTGTGGAATTAACCCAAGTTTCGCATGGGGGACCTGAAACCCGCATAAGATCTAGGGGTTCTTTCCAAAGGCACTACAATCTCTTCAGGCTGGGAT
>DGXZ01000046.1:72171-149364 GCA_002396485.1 Spartobacteria bacterium UBA5019 | reverse complement strand
TGAAATTTGACTACGCCAATTTTTAATTTTGTATTTCTGTAAAAAATACAAATACTATTTTTTGTGAATTATTTTAAATGAATACAAAATAAAATTGATAATTGGCGAACTTTTCTCACCTCTCCATCGGCCCCGGCACATGCACGCAGGCCATGTTGGCGGCTTTGGCGGCTTCGATGCCGATGGGGCTGTCTTCGAAGACCACGCAGTCTTCTGGCGCGACGGACATGAGTTTTGCAGCGAGAAGGAAGGGTTCGGGATGGGGTTTGCCGCGCTCGTAATCTTCGGCGCAGACGATGGCTTGGAACAAGTCGCGGATGCCGAGCACATCGAGCGTGGCTTCGACGAGTTCGCGGTGACCGCCTGAAGCCACGGATAGCGGCACAGTGCCATGCATGGACTTCACGATCTCCATCACCTCAGGCACGGGCACGACTTCGGGGATGAGGGTGAGATAGTATTTTTCTTTGCATCGCACGGTTTCATCCACATCCAGCGCGAGACCGTATTTTTCGTTCAGCAGGCCGACAATGACGGCCGTGGGACGCCCTCCCCAAGCGTAAAAAAGCTCCTCGGGATACTCCCCGCCAAAGTCCGCCATGGCCATGGACCACGCGCGGTAATGCAACGGCATGTTGTCCGCAATGGTTCCGTCACAATCAAAAATGTATCCGCCAAATGCGCGGTCCGGTATGTCGAGTTTCAAAGAATTACTCCGTGCGTGTGTTGTAAAATGTCCCCAGGTGGAGTCGAACCACCATCTGAGCTTTAGGAGAGCCCCGCTCTATCCACTTGAGCTATGAGGACGCTGATCGGCCTATTTCAAAGACCGCTTACCTTGTTTCGATACCACTCAAGGAGGGAATTGTCACACGACTTTTTGTTGACAATCGTATCGTATTGCGATACACTTAAGAAGTGATAGTGGATTTTTACTGCAAAGAGACAGCCCGCCTCTGGCAGGTCGGAAAATCCACCAAATTCTCCACAATCAAGAAGCCAGCCCTGCGAAAACTCCAGATGCTCAATCAAGCGCTTAATATTACAGACCTCCGTGTTCCTCCCGGTAACCGCTTGGAGTCGCTCAAAGGCAACCGAGAAGGGCAATACTCAATACGAATCAATGACCAATGGCGAATTTGCTTCCGGTGGACTCGAGAGGGGCCATCGATGGTCGAGATTGTAGATTATCATTAACCATGAAAAAGCTTCCTCAAATTCCGCTCGGTCCTGCTGAAAATCGCCCCGGGGAAATCCTACAAGAAGAATTTCTAATACCCTTGGGATTGAGCCTCCGCGAACTGGCGCGGCAGATGGGTTGCGGGCCGGCGCGCATTTCAGAAATCGTTCGCGGCAAAAGGACGATCACGGCGGAAACATCCATCTTGCTGGGCAAAGCCTTGGGCGTTTCGCCAGGTTTTTTTCTGGGACTGCAGTTTGATTATGACCTTGCTTGTGCGGCCCTAAGACTTCGACACAGAGTTCCCTCGCCTGTCACGCAGGTTGCAGGGGTCTGACGCGCGGTCTCTCGGATCTTTTGAAATCGCAAAGCCGCTTTTGCTACGGCGCAACTTCGTAAACTTTAAAGAAACGGTTTGCGAAAATCTTTTTTTGGCCGAGTGGAGCCTCTTCACGGGCTGTGTAAAGCCGCTCGGCAATGGTGGGACCAGTAGCTGGCCGGCCGAGGATTTGCTCGGAATTCGAGATGAGGCGGTCGGGCTCGTAGACCAAAATATAGACCACTTTGCGTTTTTTGAGGAATTCCGGATCAGGCTCTTCTCCGATGTAAAATTCGCACGACTCGACGATGCCCGGCAGGCTTTGGTGAGATGTTCCGCCGACACATGGTTGTCCGCTCCACCAGACGATGGCAGGGCAGAACCACCAGGGAGCCACGACGCCGCCTACTGGTCGTTCGCGCAGGATCAGTGCGGCTTCACGCAGGGCAACGGCGTCGGCGATGTTTTCGACGCGCGCGCGGAATGCTTCATCTTCCGGATACAGTCTACGGTCCCACTCTGCTGCGACGGGCCAGAGCGAGATGAAAAAAACCAACCACGCCAGCCACGGCATTCGCATCGAGGGCAAAATCCACGGCAGGCTTATTGCAAAGATGAGAGCCAGGAAATACCCCCAGCGCGCGTGATACAAACTCAGGCCCGCCGCGACGCTCACGAGCGCGAGCCAAAGTCCGCATAGCCTCTCCCTGTCTCGAATCCAGCGCCAGGCCAAGAGCACCGGAGCCGCCGCGAGGAGCCATCCGCACCATGAAAAAATCCCACCCCAACCCGCACTACGGAGTTCACCGATGTTCAAGGCCCAGCGCGCAAAGGCTGGATGGAACCCAGCTGCGCGCCATCCATCAATCCAGAGCATGACTGCGAGAATTCCAACGAAGAGAACCACTGGCCAAGCCCAGCACCTTGTATTCTTTGCCTCGTCCTGCGGGCGGCGGCCTCGACAAAGCCACCTTGCGATCAAAACCACGCCAAGCAGGATCAGCGGTTCGAACAACGAAACCCACAGAGCGAATGCCCATGAGGCTGCCGAGACATACCGCCAACCTTTTGCCCCCCCCCTCCAGATCTCCACCTCGGCTGCCAAAGCCACGGCAAGCAAGAGCACGAGCAGCGATTGGTGATCAGGCCGACCAAGCTGGAATCCATGTGCGATGATCGGCGACACAGCCACCAAGAGCAGCATCGCACGCCGATAAGGCAGGCGCGCTGCTGCAGACCACACCGACAGAAAAACAAGAAGCCCCACACCGAGCAGCGGAGAAATCCAAGCCCCGGCCAGCGCCAGATGCTTCTCGGAAAAAAGACGCAGAATTTGAGAAAGGCCAGCGATCAAGGCATCCAACGGCATCGTGGTATGCGGCGTGGTTCCCTCGGGGAAGTTTTCCCAATTGTGATGTCTGATCGGGCGGAGTCCGCCGTCTTCGATCATGCGAACCCGCGTCATCCTCGAGTAGCAGTCACCATCCGTGTAATACACCTCGCCGCCAAAGAAGACCGCCTCATGATTCCAAGTGAAAGCTCCCAGCGCGAGGGCCAGCACAATTGCAAGCCAAGCGCCCTCATGGAGGAGGGACCGTAATTTTCGAGAGCGCAGGATTTTTCCCAACATCTTGTGGAGAATGACGGCGTTCATCCCAATATCCTGTGGCCATTGCGAGAAAAAAGGTTTGTCCACCATAGAACCGACCAATAAGATTTGCGCCGATTTGGCAGAGACCGCCAAACAATTTCAAACCGAATCCCGACCACTTTCCTGATGTCCGAAGAACATAAATCCACTCCCGAAGTCGAAGAATACGACGCCTCCAAAATCGACAAACTCGAAGGCCTCGCCGGCGTGCGCCAGCGCCCCGGCATGTATATCGGGCCGACAGATGAACGCGGCCTGCACCATTGCGTCTTTGAGGTGCTCGACAACTCGATTGACGAACACCTGGCCGGCTTCTGCACGAAAATCGATGTCACCATTCATGTCGATGGATCCTGCTCGATCCAGGACAATGGGCGCGGCATTCCGGTGGACATCCATCCGAAATTCAAAATCCCAGCCCTCGAGCTCGTGCTCACCAATCTCCACGCGGGCGGCAAGTTCGGCCAAGGCGCCTATAAATACTCAGGCGGTCTGCACGGCGTCGGCGCCAAGTGCGTCAATGCGCTCAGCGATTGGTTCAAAGTCGAAGTGACGCGCGATGGCAAAGTCCACCACATGGCCTTTGAGCGCGGTGTGACGATGCAAAAACTCACCGTCATCGGTGAGGTCAAAAACAAGAAGCAAACCGGCACACTCATCACATTCCTCCCCGATCCGACGATCTTCACGATCACCACAGAGTTCCAATTTGCGAAGCTGGCCGCCCGACTGCGCGAGCTGGCCTTCCTGAATCCAGGCCTCGAAATCACGCTCACCGACGAGCGCGGCGAGACTGTGCGCAGCGAAAAATGGCTCTACAAACTGGGCATCGAGGAATTCGTCCGCCAACTCGGAGAGAACAAGCAGCTCCTCCATCCGAAGCCGATTGTCATTGGCGGAAAACGCGAGGTCACTTTCAAAAACAAGGACCAAACCGAGATCAAGGACGACATGTATGTGGATGTCGTGCTCCAATACAACGACAGCTACAACGACCAGATTTTGTGCTTCACCAACGCAATCCCGAATCCGGATGGCGGCACGCACTCGACCGGCTTCCGCACGGCGCTCACCCGCACGATCAATCAATACGCCAAGGCAAACAGCCTGATCAAAGACAAGGACCCCTCGATCAGCGGCGACGACGTGCGCGAGGGTCTCATCTGCGTTTTGGCTATTAAACACCCGAACCCAGGCTTCGAGTCCCAGACCAAGGTCAAACTCGTCACGCCCGAGGTGGAAGGCATCGTCAGCTCGATCACCTACGAAAGTCTGATGACATTCTTCGACGCGAATCCCGCAGTGGCAAAGCGTGTCATTGAAAAAGGCCTCACCGCCGCACGAGCCCGCGAGGCCGCCCGCAAGGCCCGCGAGACCGTTCGCAAAGGTGCTCTCACCGGCGGCGGACTGCCCGGCAAGCTGGCCGACTGCTCCGAGCGTGATCCCTCGCTCACCGAGCTCTATGTCGTCGAGGGCGACTCGGCCGGTGGTTCCGCCAAGCAAGGCCGCGACCGCCGCTACCAAGCCATCCTTCCAATCAAAGGTAAAATCATCAATGTCGAAAAAGCCCGCCTCGACAAAGTGCTTCAGAACACCGAAGTCCAGACGCTCATCACGGCCATCGGCACTGGCATTGGATCCGGCGACCAAGAGGGCTCGTTCAACCTCGCCCGACTCCGCTACGGTCGCATCATCATAATGACCGACGCCGATGTGGACGGCTCGCACATCCGAACTTTGCTTCTCACCTTTTTCTACCGCCAGATGCCGGAGCTCGTGAAACAAGGCAAAATCTACATCGCCTGCCCTCCGCTCTATCTCATCAAGCGCAAGAAGCGCGAAGAGTATGTGGACGACGATGCCGCGCTTAACAAAATCCTCATCTCGCTCGGTGCTGACGAGGTCAAGTTGAAAAACCTCGCCGACGGAAAAACATTCACGCCCGCCCAACTGCGGGAAATGCTCGAACTCCTCCAGCGTTTGTCGAAGTTCAGCGACTCGATCCGCCGCCATGGCGGCGACTTCGAGGCCTACCTCGGCGAGCGGGATCCCAAGACTGGCGCACTTCCGACCTACCTGTTGAAAGTCCGAGAAGGCAACACCGAGTGGGTCACCTATTTCCCCGGTGAAGACCAAGTGCGCGAATTCCATTTGGAAAATCCCGACCTCAACCTCTTCGACATCGAACCCGCAGAGGCTCCTGCCGAGGGTGAAGTCACGGAGAAGCCGGTCGAAAAGGCCAAAAAAGCCGATCCCGCCACACACCGCCGCGCCCGCCTCGTCGAACTCCACGAGTCGCACCCCGTGCAAAAACTCATCGACGAAATCGGCAAGAAGGGCCTCAAGGTCGAGCATTTTTCTAATCAAGACAAACCCCTCTTTGAACTCATCGAAGGCGAAGGCGACAAAGCCAGCGCGCAACCGGTTTTCTCGATTCCTGAAATCCTGACCAAGATCATCGAAATCGGCAAACGCGGCCTCTCGATCCAGCGATTCAAAGGTCTGGGTGAAATGAACCCGAAGCAACTCTTCGAGACCACGATGAATCCCGAGAAGCGACGCCTCCTCAAAGTCGACCTCAACGAAGAAAATGCCCTCGATGCCGACAAGATGTTCACCATCCTCATGGGAGACATCGTCGAGCCCCGCCGCCAGTTCATCGAAGACAACGCGCTGAATGCCCGTCTCGATGTTTGACGCGCGTGACCACATGTGACTACATTGTGACATGAAAATCTCCATCAATGAACTTGAGAGCCTCGGAGACAAGCCTTCGCCCATCCTGAAGCAAATCATAGTGACTCCCAATCTTGGGTGGACCATCAGCGTCCGCTCCGCAAAAGCACATTTATCTGCATTGCTCGAGTTAGTTGCTGGCGGTCGCGAAATCACAATCACCAGCGGAGGCAAGCCAAAGGCGCGGATCGTATCGCCAGAATCCAAGAGGCGTGGCAAGCCATTCACAGGAACCGAAGCGCACTTGGCTAAAATGCCACCATGGCGCGGCGGCCCTACCGCCGAAGAAATCATCCGCGAGGACCGCGATTCCAGGGGTTGGTGATGTATATAGACAGCGCGATCATTGTAAAAATGTTGATCCGGGAAGAGCTCAGCGATTTCTTTCAAAAAGCGCTTTGCGGCCTCGTGCTGCACACATCAGAACTTTCTCTTGTGGAGGTCGGATCTGCCCTGCTTTCCAAGGCGCGGACCAAAATCATCAACGAAAAACAGCGCGTTGCTGCATTGCGCATTTTTCAAGAGAAAGTCGCTGACGAGCAGATTTTGATCATTCCGTTGGATTCTCCAGTCTACTCCAGAGCCCAATCCCTAATTGAATTTTGTCATCCCGCTGTAGCCTTGCGGACGCTCGACGCCATACATCTCGCGGCCTGCGACCTCTCCCGGGACTTCCCCCTTTGCGCCACCGATGGTCGCATGCGTGCCGCCGCTGCAAAGCTACACATCCCACTCTTTCCCGAAACACTGCCCACTTAATCCATGTATACCCAAAACGAAAAAGTCGAACTCGTAAATGTGTCCGAGGAGATGTCGAAGTCGTTCCTCGACTACTCGATGTCCGTCATCATCTCCCGCGCCTTGCCTGATGCGCGCGACGGCCTCAAACCCTCGCAGCGCCGCATTCTTTTTGCGATGAACGAACTTGGCGTTCAGCCAAACCGCAAGCACCTCAAGTGCGCGAAGATCGTCGGTGAGACCATGGGCAACTACCACCCGCACGGCGACCAGGCGATTTATCCGACTCTCGTCCACATGGCGCAACCCTGGGCAATGCGCGACATGCTTGTGGACGGCCAAGGCAACTTCGGCTCTGTGGAAGGCGATCCGCCGGCATCCATGCGTTACACCGAGGCCCGCCTCCAACATCTCGGCGCCGCACTCATGACCGACATGGACAAAGGCACCGTCGACTTCAATCCAAACTACGACGAGACCCGCACCGAGCCCGCCGTTTTTCCAGCAGCTTTCCCAAACCTCCTCGTCAACGGCGGCACAGGCATCGCCGTGGGTATGGCGACCAACATGCCGCCGCACAATCTCGGCGAGTGCATCGACGGCATCTGCGCACAGATCGATGATCCCTCGATCACCATTGAAGGGTTGATGGCTTATGTGAAAGGCCCGGACTTTCCGACCGGCTGTCTGATCCAAGGCATGACCGGTATTCGCTCGTATTTCGAGACTGGTCGCGGTTCCGTGCGCGTGCGCGGACGCATGGGCGTGGAGGAAGGTAAGGGCGGACGCGAGAGCATCGTCATCACCGAGATTCCCTATAATGTGAACCGCGCCGAGCTGGTGAAACGCATCGCCGAACTCGTGACCGAGAAAATTCTCACCGGCATCAGCGATGTGCGCGACGAGAGCGCTGAGGACACCCGCGTTGTCATCGATCTGAAGCGTGACGGCAACCCGAAGGTCATCATCAACAATCTCTACAAGCACACCGCGCTGGAGTCCTCCTTCAGCACGAACATGCTCGCCATCGACCGCGGCAAGCCAAAGCTCCTTTCACTCAAGGACGCCAACACTTGCTACATCGAGCATCGGCGCGAAGTCATCCTGCGCCGCACCCGCTTCCTTCTTAACGAAGCCGAAGTGGAATGCGAGAAGCTCGAAGGCTACCTGATCGCCCTCGCCAATCTCGACGACTTCATCAAAATCATCCGCGACTCGAAGGACCGCGACGACGCCAAGCAAAAGCTCATGGCTCTCGGCTGGACCCAAAAGACAGTCGAGCAAATCGGTATCCTGATTCGCAGCGACGCCCGCATCGTTGATGGCAAATACCGCTTCACCGAGAAGCAGGTCGGCCACATCCTCGACCTTCGCCTCTACCAACTCACAGGCATGGAGCGCGACAGCATCAAGAGCGAATACGACGCGCTCATCGCGACCATCAAGGATCTCATGGACATCCTCGCCCGCGAGAAACGCGTCCTCACAATCATCAAAGACGAGCTCCGCGAGATCCAAAGAAAATACGCCACCCCGCGCCGCACGCAGATTGTTCCAGAGCAAGGCGAGATGGCCATCGAAGACCTCATCGCCAACGAAGGAGTGATCGTCACTCTCACTCACAACGGCTTTATCAAACGCACACTCGTCAGTTCCTTCCGCGCCCAGAAACGCGGCGGCAAAGGCGTAATTGGAATGACAGCCCGCGAAGCCGAAAAGGAAGAAGACAGCGACTTCGTCGAGTATCTCTTCACCGCGACCACGCACGACTACCTCATGTTCTTCACCGAGAGTGGTCGTTGCTATGTCGAGCGCGTGTTTGAAATTCCCGAAGGCTCCCGCGCCAGCAAAGGCCGCTCGATCGCGAATCTTCTTGAACTCAAGCAGGACGAAAAAATCGCCGCCACCATCCGCGTCCAAGGTCAGAAGACCGACGAGGAGACCTGGAATGAAAACCTCCACATCCTCTTCGCCACACGCAGCGGCATCGTCAAAAAGTCGAACCTCAACGATTTTAAAAATATCCGCAAAGGCGGCATCATCGCCATTCAGATCGAGGAGGGCGACCGCCTCATCGATTGCAAGCTCACCACCGGCCACGACGAGATCGTCCTCATCACCCACGAAGGCATGAGCATCCGCTTCACCGAAGAGGAACTCCGCGATCAAGGCCGTAATACAGTCGGCGTATGGGGCATCCGCCCGGATAAAGGCGACTACATCGTTGGCACCGCCGTGGTGAACAAAGACTGCCTGCTTCTCGTAGCCGGAGAGAACGGCTTCGGGAAACGCACCAGCTTCGAGGAATACCGCCTCCAAGGCCGCGGAGGCAAAGGCATCATCACCATGAAAACCACCGATAAAACCGGTGGCGTCGCCGGAGCCCTCACCGTCCGCAACGACGACGAGCTCATGCTGATCACAAACAAAGGCAAAATGGTCCGCACCCGAATCGCCGAAATCCGCGAAACCGGCCGCAATGCTCAAGGCGTGAAACTCATCGACCTCCGCGCCGGCGAAGTCCTCCAAGGCATCGCCCCGGTCGTTAGCGACAAGGACGACGAAGAGCCAGCGCCCGAAGCCACAACATAAAATCAAGGCTTCAGCTTGGTTTGCCAAAAGAGGAATTCGCCCGTCGAATTCCTCTTTTTTGTTTCTCACCCAAGATTGCCGAAGCATTCCCACTGCGCTCTATTGTGCCCGCGAAATGGAATCTCCACAAAATGACCTCGACGCCGAACTCCTCAAGCACTTCGGCCATGCCCATTTCAGGCAGGGCCAGAGGCAGGTCGTAGAAACCCTCCTCGCGGGACGCTCGTCACTGGCCGTTTTTCCGACCGGAGGCGGCAAATCGCTGTGCTACCAACTGCCAGCGATTCTCATGGATGGAATCACCTTGGTCGTCTCGCCTCTGATCGCCCTCATGAAAGACCAGGTCGATGTGCTGCAAAAACGCGGCATTGCCGCAGCGCGCCTGGATTCCACCCTCACTCCTGCCGAAACGGCTTCCATTTACGAAGGGCTCACATCCGGAAAACTCAAGCTTCTCTATGTCGCTCCCGAGCGTTTTGTCAGCGAGACCTTCGTCGCAAAGATCCAGCGGACGAATTTCAGCATGCTTGCCATCGATGAGGCCCACTGCATTTCGGAATGGGGGCACAATTTCCGTCCCGAGTATTTGCGCCTCGCCGCTCTCGCGAAAAAATTCCGCATCCCGCGTGTTCTGGCCCTCACGGCCACAGCAACACCTGCCGTGTCGAAGGAAATCCGCGAAGCCTTCCGCATCGCCAAGGGCGACCATGTGCAAACCTCCTTCCACCGCCCCAACCTCGCTCTGCACATCACGCCGGTTTCCGCAGACCGGCGCTTGGATTTATTGATCGAGCGCCTCAAGACCAAAAAGCCATTTCCCTCGATTGTTTATGTCACCCTCCAGCATACCGCAGAGAGCGTCGCAGGCAGTCTCCAGCGGGCAGGCATACGCGCAAGAGCCTACCATGCCGGACTCGCAAATGATGTCCGCGCCACAGCCCAGGATGACTTCATGCAAGGCTGGTGCGATGTCATTGTGGCGACGATTGCCTTCGGTATGGGTATCGACAAAGCGGATATCCGCTCGGTCTTTCATTTCAACCTCCCGAAGACCCTTGAGAACTACCAACAGGAAATCGGTCGGGCGGGCCGTGACGGACAGGACTCGCATTGCGAGATGCTGGCCTGCGCCGACGACCTCACCGTCCTCCAAAACTTCATCCTCGGCGACACGCCCGAGGAACAGGCCCTTCGCCATCTCGTGGACCACCTCCTCCGCCAAGGCGATGAATTCGACATCAGCCGCTACGATATTTCCCGAACCACGGACATCCGCCCGCTCGTCCTGGAAACCGTCATCACCTACCTCGAAAAAGACAAAATCCTCGAACCGGCCGGGCTCTTTTACGCAACCCTGCAAATCGCCTTCCGACATCACGAAGACCGCGTCATCGCTGGACACACGCCAGAAAGGCAAAAATTCCTCAAAAGCCTCTTCGCCTCCGGCAAACGCGGCACACGCCTCCTAACGATCGAACCAGATGCCGCCGCCGAAAAACTCGGAGAATCTCGCGAACGCATTCTCAAAGCTCTGAGCTATCTGGAAGAGGCGGGGGATATCGAAATCAAACCCTCCGGCCTACGCCACAAGTTTCGCCTGCTTGCGGGAGCCAAGGAGCGAAATCCCCACGAGATCGCCACTTGGCTCCACGGCCTTTTCACCTCGCGGGAAAGGCAAGACCTCGCGCGCCTTGATGGCATTGTCGAGTTTACATCCGCCCCTGGCTGCTCCGTTCGCCGCCTCCTCGCCTACTTCGGCGAAAAAAGCGACTCCGACTGCGGACACTGCGGCCGATGCCGAGGAGAAAAAGCCACCCAACTTCCCAAAGGAAATGAGGCCGATATCAGCCAAGCCGATGTTGAAGCCATCACCAACCTCCGCGCCGAGGGGCACGCCGCCTTGCGTGCGAAACGCCAACTCGCACGCTTCCTCTGTGGCATTTCCAGTCCTGCCGTAACGCGCGACCGCCTGACGAGGCATGATGCCTTCGGTAGGCTGGAAGCCGTCCCCTTCGCCAAGGTGCTCGAGTATCTGGATGTCTGCCTGTAGCTCGCTTGCACCCCGCACGCCGATGCCTCATCTTGAGCCGATGAGCAACCAGAAGCCGCGTGCGGATTTTCAGAAAATTCTCCGCGACATGCCGCACAAGCCCGGCGTGTATGTGATGCGCGACCGGTTGGACCATGTCATCTATGTTGGCAAAGCGAAGGACCTCCGCAAGCGAGTGGGCAGTTACTTCATGCCCTCGCGCAAATTCTCGGCAGACCTCAAAACACGCGCACTGATCGATAGCGTGTGGAACCTCGAATACCACATCGTCCGCAGCGATGCCGAAGCCGTGCTTTTCGAGGGACGTCTCATCAAGGAATTCCGCCCGAAATACAACATCAGTTTCCGCGACGACAAACGCTTCCTGCTCGTCCGAGTCCACCTCTCCGAGCCGATGCCCCGCTTCGCCCTCACCCGCATGCGCAAGGAAGACGGAGCACGCTATTTCGGTCCCTTCGCCAATGCAGGCGCCCTCCGCAGCACGCTGGAAGCCATGCGCAAGCGGTTCGGCATCCGCTCCTGCCGTCCGCTCGAACCAGGGGAGGTGGAATACAAACACTGCCTCAACCATGTCATCAAAAACTGCAGCGCGCCCTGCATCGGCAAGACCACCCGCGAAGACTACCTCACCCGCGTGGAATCCGCCTGTGAGTTCCTCGAGGGCCAAGGCCGCGAAATGCTCGATCAGGTCGAATCCGAAATGAAGGCCGCCGCCGAGAAGATGGATTTCGAAAAAGCTGCGCAACTCCGCAATCTCCTCGAAGACCTCAAAACAACAACCCGCCCGACCACAAGATTCACCCGCAAGTCGCTGCCAACGACGATCAACCCCGAAGCGGATGTCACCGCGCTCCAAGCCGCGCTTGCCCTCCCCTCCCCTCCCCGCGTCATGGAGTGCTTCGACATTTCAAACATCTCATCCGCACACATCGTAGCCTCGATGGTCCGCTTCCGTGATGGCGTTCCCGACCGCGCCGGCTACCGCACATACCGCATCAAGGGACTGACTAAACAGGACGATTTCGCCAGCATGGCCGAAGTCGTGCGCCGACGCTACGGACGCATTCTCCGCGAGTCCGAAAATGCAAATGCCACTGCCATCCCCGACCTTATCATTGTGGATGGCGGACGCGGCCAGCTATCCAGCGCTTGCGAAGAACTCAAGCGCCTAGGCCTCCAAAATGTGCCGATTATCGGTCTGGCGAAGGAATTCGAGGAGATCCACCGCCCCGGCCGCCCCCTCCCGATGCGGCTTCCCCAAGACAGCGGCGCGCTGCGCCTGCTCCAGCGCATCCGCGACGAAGCCCACCGCACGGCCAATGGCTACCACAGCCTCCTGCTGAAAAAACGCGTCCGGGAAAGCCTGCTCGATGCCATTCCCGGCGTCAGCGCCAACCGCAAGCGGGCCTTGCTCGAAAAATTCGGCTCCGTGGAACGCATCAAATCCGTCTCGCCTGAGGACATCGCAAAAGTCTCCGGAATAAGTCTCGTTCTCGCCGAACGCATCACCTCCTCACTCAACAACACGCCATGCAACTCGACTTCGACCTGAAAGGCACCATTTCCAAACCTAAGCCGACGCCAAAGCCCGCCGAACCGGCTATTCTCACCGTCAGTGCCCTCACACGCAAAGTCCGCGGACTCCTCGAGGACGGCATCGGAGAGGTCTGGGTCGAAGGCGAAGTCTCCAATCTCCGGCGGCAAAGTTCCGGCCACGCCTACTTCACACTGAAGGACTCAGGCTCCCAAATCGCCTGCGTGCTTTTCGCCGGCCAAACCGCCCAACTGCGAGGAATGAACTTCGCCGACGGCGTGCAGGTTCAACTCCAAGGCTCCCTCACAGTTTACGAGCCTCGTGGGAACTACCAGATCATCGTCCGCCGCATCCAAGAACGCGGAATCGGCGCCCTCCAGGCGAAATTCGAGGAACTCAAGCACCGGCTCGATGCCGAGGGCCTCTTCGACTCAGCAAAAAAGCGCCCACTGCCGAAGTTCCCCCGCCGCATCGGTGTGGTGACCTCGCCCACCGGCGCAGCAATCCAGGATTTCTTGAATGTCTTGCACCGCCGTCAGCGAGGTATCGAAGTCGTCATCTTTCCTGTCAGGGTCCAAGGAAAAGGTGCCGCCACCGAGATCGCCGAGGCCATCCGCCTGCTTGGCGATCCATCCACCTCCGGCCTGCCACCCTTCGATGTGATTGTGGTGACTCGTGGCGGCGGCAGCTTGGAAGACCTCTGGGAATTCAATGAAGAAGCGGTGGCGCGCGCCGTGGCAGCCAGCCCAATTCCAGTCGTGAGTGCCGTAGGTCACGAAATCGATTTCACAATCTGCGATTTCGCCGCCGACTTCCGCGCACCCACTCCCAGCGCTGCAGCGGAAATCCTCTCCGCCGACTCCGCCGAACTCCTCGACAAACTCCAGCACCACACCGCGCGACTCGGACGACCAGTTCTCATGCGCCTCGATGGACTGAGCCATCAGCTCGTCGCCCTGCAGAGAACCGCGCTTTTCCTTGAACCGCGCAGGATTCTCCAGGAAAAGCAACAAACACTCGACCGCCTTTTCGAGGCCCTGCAATCCACCGCAGAATCCGCTCCGCACCAGCTGCGGCTTCTCCTCGAACGCCACGCCCGCATCCTTGCAGGCCATCGTCCAGACCTGAAAATCTCCGAACTATCCCGCCGACTCTCCACATACCGCGACATACTAGAACGCCGCGCCGACTCACAGTTGCAGCACGAAAAATCAACCCTCGCCCGAAATGCCGCCGTCCTGCGCGCCCTGAACCCAGCCGCCGCACTGGCGCGAGGCTACACCATCACCATGGATGAAAACGGACAAATCCTCCGCTCCGCAAAAGACGCGACGAAGTCCAAGGAACTCACAACGCGCTTCCACGATGGCGAGGTGAAATCTGAAGTCAGCAAAACCTGACCATAGATCCTCCGCCACAGCGAGAGTCCTTCGCTACTTGGAACCGGTCGGTCGCTTGAAAAATCCAACACACTCAACTCGACTCTCACAACAAAATTTCCTCGGAAACAACAGCCGCTGGCAACTATCCATAAATTGTTTTTTTTATTCGTCCCAATGATCTCCAATCTCATCAACGGTCCGGAAAGCAAAACGCTGGAGTTCAAGCGCAACTTGTCATCCCCGCGTTCGGTTCTGCGGACGCTCGTGGCATTTGCCAATTCTGCCGGTGGTCATTTGATCCTCGGGGTGGCCGATGACCGGAAGATCATAGGAGTCGAGAACCCGCTCGATGAAGAGGAACGCCTGTCAAACCTCATCGCGGACTCAATCTCGCCGCGCCTGGTGCCGAGTATCGAAATGATCACCGTGGAGGAAAAAACTCTGCTCGTGGTGGAAGTTTTCCTTAGTGGCATGCGGCCCCATTTTCTTAAAGCGGAAGGCCAGCAAAGCGGCACCTATGTCCGGTTGGGATCGACCAATCGCCTCGCCGATCCTCAGCTAATTGCCGAGTTGCAACGCGGGGTCGCAGGTGTGAGCTTCGATGCCCTCCCGATGCCAGAACTCACGCTGGATGCCCTCGACCTCAAAGCCATCGCCAAAGATTTCGAAGGTCGCAACTCCATTGATGAGCGAACACTCCAAAGCCTGCGGATTATGGTCAAGGAACAAGGCAAGCTGGTGCCGAGCCAGGGTGGCATACTGCTCTACGGCCTCGACCGCCGCCAATACTTCGACGACGCTTGGATCCAATGCGGGCGCTTCATGGGCAACGACAAGGCCGATATCTTCGACCACATCGACATCCATTCTCCGCTGCCAAAAGCCGTGGACGAAATCATGCTCTTTCTGAAAAAGCATGCCATGCGAGGTGCGGATTTTTCAGAAATCCGCCGCAAGGACATCTGGAGCATCCCGGTGAAAATCCTCCGCGAAGTCGTCATCAACGCGCTCGTTCATGCCGACTACTCCCACCGTGGTTCCCCCATTCGCGTGGCCTTTTTCGACAACAGGATCGAGATTGAAAGCCCAGGTCTGCTCCTTCCCGGTCTGACCGTCGAAGACATCAAGCAAGGCGTCTCCCAAATCCGAAATCCTGTCATCGCCCGCGTGTTTCGAGAACTGGAACTGGTCGAACAATGGGGCAGCGGCATTCCAGGCATCTTCCGCATCGCCAAAGCTGAAAACCTGCCCGAACCCACCATCGAAGAACTCGCCGGACGCGTCCGCTTCACCCTCATCCTCCCTAAAATTCTGCCGCTCACTCGTGAACAATCACGAAAAGGGGGCTTAGAGTCGATACAAGTCACCGGACAAGTCACCGGACAAGTCACCGGACAAGTCGAAGCATGGATTCATGATGTTTTACAGGCATGCCTAAACCAACCATGCACCAGCGCGGAAATCCAGAAAGTCACAGGCATTCGCCATCGGGAGACATTTCAACGCAATTACCTAGACCGACTTTTATCGGAGCAGATTCTCGAACGCACCATCCCCGAAAAACCCAACAGCCGACTCCAGAAATACCGACTCACCGAGAAAGGCAGAATGCAGATTTCCTAAAGTTCCCTCCCTTTTCCAACCAAGGACGAGCAAGGCTTGCAGAGCGTCTCTTGTGGCAGCATGTTCCTCGTCGCTGATCATCGGCAGAAGTTCGGCGTCCGCCATCCCCGGAAAGTCGAGCCTGGAAAAGCAACATAGCCTCGACAGGTTGATAAGCACACTCAGGTCCTAAAGCATTTACGATCCCGTCTGCTTTTTGCTTTCGCGCGCGTTTTTGTATTTGGCCTTGGTTGTTGAAAGTGGCTGCAGCGGCGCTGCCTCGGGTGATTCCGCAAGCTGAGCCGCCTTCTCCTCATCGCGCATGGCGCGGCGCAAGGCGTCCGAAACCACGCTGGTGAATGTCGGATTCGCCGCCGGTTCCACCTCCAAAATGGCGGCGATCTTGCCCTTCACCCAAGCATGAATCTCCGGCGGCAGCGATACATTCGCGGTTATGGTCTTTCTCGGCACAAAACAAAAATAGCACACGCAACAAAAGTGTTGCAAGGCGCCTTCCTCAGAAAAACCCACGAAATAGCCACTTAAAAAACCCCTCCAAAAAAAAATTGCCACCAGTAATTCGTGTGGCACACTTGGCATCTGTGCGCAAAAACAAGGCTATCAATCTCTCTTTGTCACCCGATCTGTGGGAGTGGATTCAGAAAAAAGCCGACAACAACGGCCTCCGCATCCCCACCAGCCGGGTCATAGCCCATTTGCTCTTTCAGGTCATCGAGAAGGAGAAAATCATAGAGACGAGCACTCGGGGCAGTGCTCTTATCAGGAAAAAAGCCTTTCAGCAGGGATAGGAGAAGCGAAATGAAGCACACTCCGCAGAAAGATTTTTTATGGGGACCCGCCAATCCTCATCCTCTGTCCCTCATGCGCACCGAACTGGTGTGGGATGGAAAATACGATGAATATGGCCGCCACCGGGAAGTCGATGCTGCGTCGCTGGCGATGCCGCTCCAAAAAATTGAGACTGTCGATGAACCTCGCCAGCGAGCTGAGGCCACCGGCCAGCTCACGATGTTTGAAGAACAACTCGCCGGAAAAAAGCGTGACGATTTCCGCAATCGTCTGATCTGGGGCGACAACAAATTGGTGCTCGCCAGCTTGCTCGCCGAGTTCAAGGGCAAGATCGACCTCATCTACATCGACCCACCCTTCCATGTCGGCGCGGATTTCACGATGGATGTGCCCATCGGAGATGGAAAGGAAACCATCGAAAAAGACCAGTCCACGCTCGAAATGGTCGCTTACCGCGACATTTGGGGCAAGGGCACAGACAGTTACCTGCACATGATGTTCGAGCGGTTGTCTTTGATGAAGGAGTTGCTATCGGAAAAAGGAAGCCTCTATGTGCATTGTGATTATCGTGTTAATGGATTTATAAAACTAATTCTCGACGAGGTATTTGGTCAAGACAACTATCATAATGAAGTCATTTGGAGATACCGGAGATGGACAGCCGACTCTAGCACTTATCAGAGAATGCACGATACGCTGCACTGGGTTACGAAGTCCAACAGCTGGCTATTTAATCGACAATTTGAACCTTTTTCTGACAAGACTGTTGTCGCCGAGTTCAAGAGAAAAGTCGAAGGAGGAAGGGCTGTTCAGGATAAGACACAGTTAATCGAACGCAAAGGCGATGGTGTTTCAAAACATGATGTTTGGGATATCCCATTCATTCATCCTGTTGCAAATGAGAGGATAGGATATCCTACACAAAAGCCCGAAGAGCTACTGGAAACAATACTCCAAGGGCATTCAAACGAAGGTGATCTCGTCGCCGACTTTTTCTGTGGCAGCGGCACCACGGGCGCGGTGGCAGAGCGGTTAGGCCGCCGATGGATCATGGCAGACCTTGGGCGATTCGCTATTCATACGACGCGCAAGCGCTTGATCGAACTCCAGGGCAAGCTTCATAAAGAAGGCCAGCCTTACCGTGCTTTCGATGTTCACAATCTTGGTCGTTACGAACGGCAGTGGTGGCAAAAAGACCGCTTGAAAGGCGCTGAGGAAGAGCACCGCAAGGTAGTGCTGGAATTTTTCCGGGCGGAGATTCTCACCAATGCCACCAGCCCCCTGCTTCATGGTCGCAAGGGCGCGGCGTTCTGCCATGTGGACGGCATCGATGGGATTTTTACCAGCGACGAGGCTCGCTCGGTGTCGGAAGCTGTGGTGGCGGCGGGAGGGCGTGAGGTCTATTGCCTAGCATGGGAATTCCAGATGGAGTTGCGCCAGCATTGCCTCGCGCTGGAAGCCGAGCACGGCATCCGCCTGAAGCTGGTGCCCATTCCACGAGAGATCATGGAAAAGAACCGCAAGAGTCCGCCGCCCTTTCTCGAGATGGCGGTTTTGGAGGCGGAGGCTGTTACTCGGGCAGAAGCTGGTAAAACGATCGTGGAAGTGAAGCTGACCAAATTCCTGCCCTCGCTGGCGGAAGTCCCCGGCAAGGAATTGGAAGCCTTGCAGGAACGCGCCATCCGCAGTGGTTTCGATTTTATTGACTTCTGGGCAGTGGACTTCGATTGGAAACCCGGCGAGCCGTTTCACCATGACTGGCAGGATTACCGGACGCGCAAGGATCGGAGTCTGAAAACCGTCAGCGACGCCGCCTACACCTATCCAGCACCAGGAAAACGCACCATCTGCGTGAAAGTAGTGGATGTGTTTGGCTGTGACACCAGCCTGACGCTGGACATCGCTATTTGATCACGATGTCAGCGACGGGAAACCAATTCCTCGATCGTCAGTCCGATGTCCCGGGCGATCTGTCGGAGCAGAGGAGGAGCGATGTCGCGTCCCTTGTGCATGGGAACAGTTGTTCCCCGTCCGTCAGCGTGACGATACTGGATATGCGAACCCCTTTGGCGGACGGCCGCGAAGCCAAGACCTTCCAGAAGACGGCAGACTTCCGCAGGCTTGAGAACGGGAAGAGAGCCCATGTTCAGGCGAGCGCGACATTCTGGGTTCCCACGAATTCAGCCTCAAAGTTGGGTTCGCCGTCCTCGAGAAGCATGGCAATCACTTCGCGCAGGTTTTCGTTGAGTTCCTCCATCGTTTCTCCCTGCGAGTGTGCACCTGGAAAACCGGGCACATATCCAACAAGCAGGCCGGTCACGGAGTCGCGTTCAATCACCGCCGTGTAGAATTTCATGAGCCAAGTTTCCCTCATCATTCTCTTTGGTCAACCACCCAATTTTCTACCATGCCTGATTCCCTGACTGTAAAAACCGAATCTTTGGAACCGCTCTTTTCCGCTTGGGAGGAGCCGCGCAAGCACCGCGGCCGCGCGGAAGGCAACGTGGGAGCCACTACCCGCGACGGGAGACGCCCGAGCGGCATCACTATCGCCCAGAACCTCCGCGGCGCGGTGAAGGATTGGCGAGACGCGTTTTATCCAGGCGCGAGCGACACCACTCGCTATCTACTCAACCATTGGTTCGGGAGGAGCCATCAAGTTGGTGGCTTTGAGTTCCGCTATTATTTCTGCCAGCGCGAGGCGCTGGAGACATTCATCTATCTGAAAGAGGTCCGCAAACTGGAATGTCTGTCGCAGATCATTGCCGAGTTCGGCGGAGCCTACGCGGAAACCGCCGCGCTGGGCATTACCGATGATGAAGACGCATGGAGCCGATATGCTTTCAAAATGGCGACAGGTTCCGGCAAGACCAAGGTGATGAGCCAGTGCATCGTTTGGAGCTACTTCCACGCGCTGCGGGAAAGCGATTCAAACATGGCGAGGCATTTTGTGGTAATTGCGCCGAACCTGACGGTGTTCGAGCGCCTGAAGGAAGACTTTAAACCGGAAGGCGGAGGCACAGACATTTTCGACAACGATCCGCTAATTCCCGTAGAATGGCGCGGCGACTGGAACCTGACGACGGTTTTGCAGGATGAGGCTGGCGGCGCTCATACCGGCGGAGTGCTCTACCTCACAAATATTCACCGGCTATTCGACAACTCCAACCGAAAAACACTCAAGGGCGGAGCCTTTGAGTGGATGGGGCCTGCTGTTGCCAAGGCTTCCGCGCTGGACACTGGCGCGGCCCTGCGTGAACGCATCACCGGTCACGAGCGAATTATGGTGCTCAATGACGAGGCGCACAATGTCTGGGATCCGGACTCTGCTTGGAATGAGGCCATTTCATTCCTGCATGAAACACTCAGGAAACGAGGTGGCATGCTGGTTTCCCAACTGGATTTCTCTGCAACGCCCAAGGACAACAAAGCAAACTACTTTAAGCACATCGTATGCGACACGCCGCTCGGCGAAGCCGTGGATGCTGGCATCGTGAAAACGCCGATCATTGGCCGTGCCGGCAATCTGGTGGAACAGGCCACTGATGATGCGGCTTATCGTTACGAGGCGCATCTGAGACTTGGCTATCAGCGTTGGCAGAAGAGCTGTGAAGAATGGCTGGAGTCCGGCAAGAAACCGCTGCTCTTCGTAATGTGCAACGACACCAAGGATGCGAATGAGATTACCCGCCGCCTTCAGGATGACCCCTTGTTTAAGGATCTCAACGGACGGACAATCAACCTACACACGAACCTCAAAGGCAAGATCAACAAAAAGACCGGAGCCTTCGATCCAAGTGAAAAGGACATTACGGATGAGGATCTCAGGGCACTTCGGAAGCTCAGCCGCGAGCTGGATTCCGGATCGAGTCGGTATTTCTGCATCGTGAGCGTGCTGATGCTGCGGGAAGGCTGGGATGTGAGGAATGTCACGACCATTGTTCCACTGAGGCCATTCAGCTCGAAAGCCGGCATTCTGCCAGAACAGACGCTCGGACGCGGTTTGCGGCGAATGACCCTACCCGGGCAGGCGAACGAAGTGGTGACGGTGGTGGAACACGAGGCGTTCGCACGACTTTATCGCGACGAACTCGCACAGGAAGGCCTAGAGGTCGAATTGGTGGATATTGAAAAAGTGCCGGTCACAACGGTCTCGATTTTCCCGGACACCAACACGAAAGACTCCGCCTCGCTGGATATCCTCATTCCCCGCTTGTCAGCAGGAAATCAAACGCTGACCGGTTTGGGACCTATCACGCAGGATGAAATGAGATCGGCGTTTCAAAAATACCAGACTCTTTCACTGGGTGAACGTGGCCCCGATGAAGTGCAATATGAAGGCCGCCACCTGATCACCGGTGAGGTGGTCGAGCACATGAAAGTAAATCTGGTGCTCTTGGAATCCGGCCTCGGCGCGATTTCGTTTTATGTGCAGGAGGTGGAACATATCTGCAAGGTGAAGGGCACGCATCAGGTCCTCGCTCCGCTCTTGCAGGTGTTTCTAGAAGAAATTTTGTTCGGGCCCGGCCAGTCTGTTTTCGATGTCAAGCTGGTGAATCGACTCGGAGATGCGGATGTGAGAGAAAATGTGCGCGCGGTGTTTCTGCCGCTGGTGCGTTCGAAGATCATTCAATCACAAACACGCGAATCGATGATGGCGCCTCTTTCATTGGCATCATGGCGCCCGTTTCAAGTCACCGTAAGCGAGCGCAGGCCGGTGCTAACTTCTCAAAAGACTCTTTTTAATCTTATTCCTTGCAACCGGGCTCTTGAAACGGCTTTTGCGGAACTGATGTCACGCTGTAGCGATGTGGTCGCCTTCGCAAAGAATGCTGGGCCCCAGGCCCTGCGGATCGACTATCTGGCGGATGGTCACAGGCTGGCGTTTTACACACCAGACTTTTTCGTTCGAACGAAAAACGGACGCTGTTACCTCGTGGAAACGAAAGGCCTAGTGGATCGTGATGTTCCGGTGAAAGCCCGTGCCACAGTCGAATGGAGCAAGGGCGCGGAATGGGAATATGTGTTCGTGCTTGAAGGCGTGTTCCATCGGTTCAACGGAAGCGATTTTTCCCAACTTGCGAAAGCCTGCGCGCCAAGTTTGCAGGATTTGCTCGATGAGAGAAAACTTGCGGACGAACTTCCACTATTCGCCAACCTCGGCATGCTGGACGAAAAAGCTCCTGCCGCGCAATCGGTCGTTCCCGAAAGTTTACTTGAGAGATTGCCGGAACGACTGAGACGGGCTGCGAATGAAGCCATTTCGCTATTCCGCTTTTTCGAGAAGAAGGAAGGAATCAACTACGCCCCCGTGTTCACCACATTACTCGGAGTCGTGGATGAATGCGCGAAGGGGCTGGTAATGACAAAACTCTCACCGCTCATCCCTTCAAACCCAGTGGATCAGCAAGATTGGTTCTACCCCTATTTGGGAAAAGTGGATCAGCGGATGCGGCGGCACTATGAAGACCTTGGCCGGAACTTGCGGAAAACACTGGTGTATCGCAGCGGGGTGTCTCCAGTGGGAATGTTGCGGAGCTGTCTGGACTACGCACTAAACGATTCAACCAGGATCGGGGGAGTTTTCGATACTGTAAAATGCAGCCTGAAATTTACAGGGTCAAGGGATTTGCTGGATCGCGTCAGCAGATTGAATGACTTCAGAAACCGCCATGTCGCGCATCAGGAAGAGCCTCTCGCTGAGCCTCTGAAGGCCAAAAATGCGCTGGCGGATTGGCTCGAAACCATGGGCAAACTGTGGGAAGCGAGGAATTCCCAAGCAAGCCTTCGGGAGCATTGAAAGAAGTCGGGACGATCTATGATCGTGCACGCCACTTGGAAGCGATCAATCTGAGAACGGATAAAGCGGCCCCATTTTCTCAAAGTGGAAGGCCAGCAAATCGGCCGGAGTTTTCAAACCTCGACATCGGCCTTTACGCAGTAAGCAACCGTTCCAGATTCTGGCGTGGCGGCGATTTCCAACGCTGTGACCGCAACAACCTCAAACAACGCGTTCGCACCGGCGAGCTAACCCTGCTCCTCGGGACAGATGCCGCCTCCGAGGGCCTCAACCTCCAGCGCCTCGGAACACTCATCAACATCGACCTGCCATGGAACCCCACGCGCCTCGAACAGCGCAAGGGCCGCATCCAGCGTATCGGACAAATACGCTCGGAAGTATGGGTCGCCAACCTGCGCTACCGCGATTCGGTGGAAGACAAAGTGCACCGCGTTCTCGCCCAGCGCCTGGAGGCCATCCACCGGATATTCGGCCAAATTCCCGACACGCTCGAGGATGTGTGGGTAAAAATCGCCCAAAACGACGAAGAGTCCGCCCGCCAACTCATCGAACGCGCTGCCCACACCCGCAACCCCTTCGACGAGAAATACAGCAAAGTCGAAGACGCCGATTGGGAAAGCTGCTCCACCGTTCTCAACCCCATCCGCGTCCGCGAGATTTTGAGCAGCCCGTGGTGAATCTTTTTTCCAACACCCAAAACAACCACACAAAACCCCATGAAAATAACCATCCCATTCGCATCCTTCGACCTTCAATCCCTCCTCAATACGGTGGCGGATTTTACCGACGCCGTGTGTGGCGAGGAATTCCAAGCGGCAACCCTTGCAACCGAATCCGAACGCGAAGAACTCTACGATCAAGATTGGGATAGTCTCCCGCGATTCGAGCGGGAGCATCGTTTTCCCGAGCTCGAGACAAAGCTCAAAAACGGAGAGACGCTGGTTCTTGATATTGCCGAACCGTATGTCGGAGAGCCGATCAGTTTTGTAGACGGGAGCAAGGTTGATGTGAGTGAGGACGAGGATTTCAGTGGCGGAGACACCGATTGCGCCGTCTTGTTTCTGGATATTGAAGCCGCCACAGGCGACCTCCAAATCCAAACGGGAATGCTGTGTGGCAATGGCTGCATGCGCCCCCCAAGCCTTCATTGCGGAAGCATCGGATCGTTGGACAACCTTGCTCAGGACTTCTTGAAGCGCTTCATCAAATCCTGATCGGCGCGATCCCACCTTGGTCTGTGCATGACAGATCGAAACTTGCTTTTGTCAGAAGTTTGATGCATTTTTCTGACGAAATATAGTGACGCCATGAAGAAGCATGCCGACTCCATCGATGCCGCCATCCTCGCCCGAATCCTATCCGGGGAGAAAGATCGCGTCTGGGCACCGGCAGATTTTCTGGATCTTGGCTCCCGCGCTGCCGTGGACAAGGCGCTCTCCCGCAACTGTTGCGCCCACCACCTTCGCCGTGCTGGGCGCGGACTTTATCATGTGCCTGTGGTGGATCCATTGCTTGGCGTTCTGGGACCGGATACCGGCCCGTTTCACGACGCGATCACCCGCCGTGATAACTCACGCATCTTCTCAACAGGTGCTCACGCCGCCAATGCGCTTGGGCTCACAGATCAGGTGCCAATGCGCCCCATGCTCCTGACCACAGGCCGCAGCCGTTCAGTGAGCCGCGGAAAAGGCCACCTTCTGCTTCGCCATGTGTCCCCGAGGTTCGTATCCACCCGTAACCCGACCAGCGCACTCGTGATCCTCGCCTTGCGCTGGATTGGAAAACGATTCGTAGACGACGACATCATCGCCAGACTCCGCCGGAATCTCTCGCCTGCCGACATTGCCGCACTTCCTGCCGACTCGGCCTGTGCCCCGGCATGGATTGCGGATATTTTCCGTCAACTCTCTAACCAACCCAAAACCGCCTGAATGGACGCATTTCTTCATAGCCCCCCAGAGCGGCAGAAAAAAGCCTGCATCGAACTACAGGACGACAGCTCCTTGTTCTGGCGAGGCGGCGATTTCCATCGGACTTAACGCAACAACATCAACACCAACCGCATCGCCGTCAAATTTATCAACCACCTTGGCGACGCGGTGATGAGGGTGTCTCAAGTTTAGCGCCTATGGCGATCGTAGCGTTTATGGTGAATATTTTGTGGCATTCGATAAATAACACTGTAAATTAATCATTATGTTAACCACTCGAACCAACCGCCTCGACCCCTCGCTGATTCCCCAAGAGGAACTCGCTGAGGTGGCGCGTTTTTTTGCCAAGCCGGACCATGTGCTTCTGACGGATAGCGAGGGCCGACAAATCGAAATTCCAGAGGCACTCTTCCAGCACTTTGCCCGCATCGTTCGCATGATGTCCGAGCGCAAGGCGATCGTGATGCTTCCCGAGGACGAGGCATTCACGACGCAGGCGGCGGCAAACTTCCTCGGTGTGTCGCGGCAGTTTTTTGTGAACCTGCTGGAGAAGGGTGAAATCCCGTTCCGCCTTGTGGGCACGCACCGTAGAGTCACATTCAAAGACTTGCTGGAGTATGAGAAAAAGCGCGACCAGACCCGCAGGGTGGCTATGAATCAGCTATCGGATGAGGTGGCGAGCGCCGGCCTCTATTTCTCCGACTACAAAGGCGACGAATGAGGGCAGACTTCGATGTGCTCATCGACGCGTGCGTGCTCGCGAACCATGGAGTGTGCGATCTGTTGCTGAGTCTGGCCGAGCGGCCGAGGCTCTTTGTTCCGCACTGGACGGCGAAAATCCTTAGCGAAGTCAAGCGAACGCATCTTGAAAAGCTGGGCTGGCCCACACACTTGGTGGATCTTTTTCAAAAAGAAATCACAACCGCATTTCCCGAGGCGGAAATTCACGGTTACGAAGGATTCATCGAAGGCCTCTCGAATGACTTGAAGGACCGGCATGTGCTGGCGGCGGCCATTTGTGGAGGGTGCCCCGTGATTCTGACCTTCAACTTGCGGCATTTCAAAAACGACAACCTTCAAGATCACGGTATCGTCGCTATGCACCCCGACGATTATCTTGTGACGCTATTTGAGATTGAGCCGAGCCAAGTCATCGCTGTGCTCGGTGAGATCGCCGGGCGCCGGAGGATGGAAACGGAAGATGTCCTGATCCGGTATGGGACTGTGATTCCCAAGTTCTCCTCACGCGTTCACACTCATCTTTGCGAGTAGCTTTCCACACAATTCCTCTCCACCTACGGATAGCTCGAGTCGGCCCAGCAGGGCTTGGAGAGCGGCTCTTCTGGCGGCATGCTCCTCGTCGCTGATCACCGGCATAAGTTCGGCGTCGTCCAACCCCGGAAGGTCGAGCCAGGAACGACATCCGCCGAAACTTTTTTGCATGGCCAGGCGACGGGGCGAAGCGAGCCGGAATCCTCGCACGAATCCAACATGGATGCCGGGCACCTCGTCATAGCGGAAGCGCTCCTCAACCACGCTGTCATGGAGGATATGGAACTCCTTCAGCACAGGCAGACGGGAGGCATCGGTGACAAGACGGCTCCACTCCAAGGTCACAGCGTAGCGGATTTCGATTTCACCCTCCAACTGAGGCGGGAGCGTCGTGCCGACCGGAAGCGTGGTTTTTTCCAACTGCTCGTGGAACCATGTCGGAAAAAGAAAGAACTCGCTGTGCTTGAAGGCGAATCCATCGCGTCCTTCGGCGATGCCCCCCTTGCGAAGCATGATGCTTTGCCTGCCACTGCCAATCGCCTCGCAGACGACGGCCCATTCCTTGAATGCCACACTCATGTTGTTGACTTCGTTCTTTACACAAGTTCCGCCTACAAGGGAAACCTTACGCATCCATGCTCCACCGATTCGATCTCCACACGCACACATTTTTCTCCAGTGATGCCTGCAATAGCCCCGAGGAAATGATCGAAGCGGCCCGGCGCCGTGGCCTCAGCGGAATCGCCATAACAGACCACAACACCTGCGAGGCTCACGATTACCTGCAGGGGCGCCAACTGCCGGAGGGATTCCTTGTCATACCAGGCGTGGAGGTGAGCACAGCGGAAGGACACCTCCTTTGCATCGGTGCCACACTCCCATACCTCAAAGGAAAACCCGCCCACGAAGTGCTTGCGGAAATCAAAAAGGCCGGCGGCATCGGCATTCCGGCCCATCCCTTCGACAAATGGCGGGCCGGCATCCGTGCGGACACCCTCGACACCCTCGATATCGAAGTGCTCGAGGTCTTCAACGCCGCCGTGACCGCAAAAGCCTACAACGAAAGAGCGCTGCAATACGCAAAATCCCGTGGCCTCTCCATGACCGCCGCCAGCGACGCCCACCACGACTCCGCTGCTGGTATCTCCTGGACCTCATTCGAACTCGACGAACTATCGGTCCCCGCCCTGCTCGCCGCCCTCAAAAAAGGAGGTCAACCCGAAGGCCACTACCTGACCTTCCGCGAAGGCCTGAAAAAACACTTCGCCAACTGGTTCCGCATCTTCAAAAAAAACCGCCGACCAAAAATTTGAACGATCGTCCAAATTTTTGGTTCGTGCGTTGACGAGGACTGAGTGGGGTTTGGCGATCCGAGGGGCGCTTTAGTCGCGGAAGACGATGGCGCGGCTGCCATGCGCGAGAACTCGGTCCTCGACATGGAATCGGACTCCGCGGGCCAGGGCGAGGCGTTCGCAGTCGCGTCCGAGGCGGATGAGGTCGTCGGGTTCGTGATAGTGTTCCACTCGGGAAACCTCCTGCTCGATGATGGGGCCTTGGTCGAGGTTCTCGGTCGCGTAGTGGCAGGTGGCGCCAATGAGCTTCACGCCGCGCTCGAAGGCGCGGCGGTAGGGGTTCGCTCCGACAAAGGCGGGGAGAAAGGAATGGTGGATATTGATGATCTTCCCGGCGAACTCGCGGCAAAGGGCCTCGGGGAGGATTTGCATGAAGCGGGCGAGGATGACGAGTTCGGCCCCCTCCGCGCGCAGGCGCGATGCCAATTGCTCGAAGGCGGCGGATTTGTCGGTGGAGAAATCGATTTTCTCAAAGCGAATACCCTCGCGTTCGACCAGCGGACGGACGGCATCGTGGTTTGAGAGCACGAGCGGGAGATCGATATTCAACTCGTGCGAGCGCCAGCGCCAGAGCAGATCGACAAGGCAATGATCCTGTTTGCTGACGAGAATGACCGTGCGCACAGGCCGGTCGGATCGACGGAGCGTCCACTCGGCATTCATCGAATCGGCCAAAGCACGCGTGTCCTGCTCGAATCGCGCAAAGTCGTCCTCCACCATGCCGCCAGTGAAGGCAAGACGGGTGAAAAACCAACGCGAGACGGGATCGGTATATTGGCTCACATCGAGGAGGTTTCCGCCGGAAGCCGCGATGAATCCCGTGATGCGTGCCAGCAGACCTACGGCGTCGGGACAGTTGAGCTTAAGAAGGTGCACGGAAAATTTTCAAACATGGAGTGCCGGTTCCACGGGCGTGGGGGCATCCACCGGAGCGGCGGGAACAGGACTTGTGGGTGGATTTGTTTTTCCACTCCCGCCGCCTCCACCTGAACCATCCTTGGTGTGCGGATCGAAATAGTGGTCAAGGGCGAGGAATAATGCCTTCGAGTGGCGTGCGAAGAAGAAATTGAAGAGCACAACCGGCGTAATGACGCCCACTAGCAACATGGGAAGTGAGAGGTGGTAATTAAACTCCAGATAGCAATAGATCGCGATTCCGAGGATGCTCCCGAAGCCATAATTGATGGCCCAGATGGCGAGAAGAAAGTATCCGGTTTCCCGCTCATAGGCGTAGCCGCAGCGAGGGCAACCATCGAGGGGGGTGAAGTAGTCGCGCAATCTGCGGATACGCAGGATCGGTAAAAAAATGGGTCTGGTGCCGCACTCAGGGCATTTCAAAAGGCATGCCCGGCGGACGTAGAGAAGGGCGCGGCGTAGATCGTGGTTCATCGCGGTGCAGTCTGGTTGCTTTTTTCGATTCGCTCGGGCCTGTAGCCGAGCTTCTCTGCGAGGGTCACAATCCGGGAATAAGTCTCAGGATTCATCTGGGACTCGCGGGAGAGAATCCAGAGGAACTGCCGCGAGGGATGCCCCACCAGCGCCCAGGAGTAGTTTTTTTCATCCAATCCGATGATCCAATAGTCGCCGGCAATGGGGCTTCCCGCAAAGCGGACGCGGAGCTTGGCGTTGTTCGAACCCGGCACCACGGAAGCCTGTCCCCTCACCTCGCGGATGGATCCATTTTTTTGACGGCAGCGATTCACGATACGGATGGTGCCATCCAGCTGCGCGGTGTATTCGGCCGTGGTGTTGGCCACGCATCCGCGTTGGAACCAGTTCGGGTATTTGGCGATTTCGAACCAGCGGCCTTCGTAGCGTTTGAGGTCCACTTGGCGCACGGTGGGCAGCGGTGGACGCGAGGCACAACCGGCGAGGAGAAGAGTGATCAACATTGCAGAGAAAAGGATTCCCGCTTTCATAGCTACATGATGTTACGCGCCGGACTCTGGATTTGCATGGCAATTCTTGCCCTTGCGGGCTGCGAGGGCGACAGGGAGCGCGCGGATTTGGTTTTCGTGAACGGCGCGGAGCCGGAGACGCTCGATCCAGCCATCATCACCGGCCAACCGGAGGGGAGAGTCGTCAATGCCCTCTTCGAAGGTCTCTGCGCCTACAACGAGGCTGGACAGGCGGTGCCGGGCGTCGCCGCGCGGTGGGAGATTTCGCCAGATGGCAAGACCTACACATTCCACCTGAGGCCGGATGCCAAATGGAGCGACGGTAGCGCGCTGACGGCGCGGGATTTCGTGGCCAGCTGGAAACGCACGCTCACGCCGGAAACCGGCTCGCAATACAACTACCAACTCTTCCCGATCAAAAACGCCCAGGCATTTGCGGAGGGAAAAATCAAAGACTTCGCGCAGGTAGGAGTTCGCGGGCTCGACGACCGGACGCTCCTCGTGGAGTTGGAAAATCCCACGCCTTACTTCATTCAGCTCTGCGCTTTTTCCACCCTGCATCCCGTGCCGGTGAAGGTCATCGAGCGCTTGGGAGATGATTGGGTGAAACCCGGCAACCTGATCGGAAACGGTGCCTACACGCTCGAGGATTGGCGGATCAACGACCGGATCCGCTTGAAAAAAAATCCCCACTACTGGGACCGCGACGGTGTGCTGCTCGAGACGATTGATGTGCTGCCGATCTCAGATGCCAATGTGGCGTTTAATTTTTATGCCAGCGGTCTCGCGGACCTTCTCATGGACAAAGGCCTCGCCCCACCGGCACTGCTTGATGACCTGAAGAAGCGGGAAGATTTCCATGCAGCACCGTTTCTGGGGATTTACTTTTTGCGCTACAACTGCGAGCGCGGGCCATTCCGAGACGAGCGGGTGCGGCGGGCTTTTTCGCTAGCGGTGGACAAGAATCGCATTGTCGAAAAAATAACCCGGGCGGGAGAACTGCCCGCACCCGGGTTTGTCCCGCCGGGCATCCCCGGTTACGAGGGAACGGACGGCGCGCCTTTCGACCCCCAGGAAGCCGCGCGCCTGATGGCCGAGGCTGGATATCCAGGCGGCAAGGGCTTTCCAAACGCCCGCTACCTCTACAGTAAAAGTGAACTCAACGAGGCGATCGCCGTGGAACTTCAAAGCATGTGGCGCGAGGCTCTGGGCGTGAATGTGAACCTCGAGCGGCAGGAGTGGAAAGTCTACCTGAACTCCCTATCGCTTCTGGACTATGACATAGCCCGCTCAAGCTGGGTGGGCGATTATCCCGACCCGAATACCTTTCTCGACATGTTCCTGACCGGCGGCGGAAACAACCGCACAGGCTGGTCGAGTTCCGACTATGATACCCTCATCGCCGAGGCCTCCCGGGAACTCGATCCAGGCCGCCGCTTTGACATTCTCCGGCGCGCCGAGGATCTGCTGGTGCAAAAAGCCATGCCCGTCTGCCCAATCTACTACTATGTCGGCATCCAGCTTTACGACCCCACGAAACTCGGAGGTCTGAAAGCTAATGTCCTCGATGAGCACCCTCTACGGAGGATTTTCCTAAAGCAGAAATTTTAATCGCTGCGGGGTGGCCTCCGCCCAAATCCGACTGGCGCGCTGGGTTACTTGCGACGGGACGTTTTTCTTTTACCGGTGAGGTTGCGGCGCGAGTGACTTTCACGGTCGACGCCTCCACCTCTTAAGGCCTACGGATCGGAGAGACGAGCGTGCCTCCCCTCACGGCGCGCGCCTTTCTTATGCCGCTGCCGGGGTGCCTATGCTGTGGAATGTGGAGTCGGCGGGCAGGATGGCGCGGTTGCAGAAGTCGCCGAAGCCTTCGCTGTCTTGACGCTCGAGGGAGTAGCGCTTGATAACCGGGCGGAGCATTTCGACGGCGCCGTCCATCGTCGTGCTGGGCGACATGAGGCGGTTCAGGCGGGTGCCGTTGTAGGCGGCGCCGACATAGAGGGCGTATTTGTTCGGCGCTTTGCCGACGAGGCCGATTTCGCCGAGGTAGGGTCGGGCGCAGCCGTTCGGGCAACCGGTGATGCGGATGCTGATGGCATCGTGGGAGAGGCCATTTTCCTCGAGGACGGTTTCGAATTTTTCGAGCAACTCGGGCAGGGCGCGTTCGCTTTCGGCGAGGGCGAGGCCGCAGGTGGGCAGGGCAACGCAGGAGAGGGCGTTCAGACGCATGCCGGAGCGGTCGTTTTCCTTGTCGAGACCGTGCTTGGCGAGAATCGCTTCGATGACGGGCTTCTGCGCGGCGGTGACGCCGGAGATGGTGAGATTTTGGGAAGGAGTCAGGCGGAAGTCGCCGGTGTGGATTTCAGCAATTTCGCGGAGGGCGGTTTTCATCGCCCAGCCTTCCTTGTCGATAATGCGGCCGCTGAGAATGTGCAGACCGTAGAACCAGGTGCCGTCGGCGCATTCATGCCACCCGAACGGATCCTGAATCGTGGTGAAATGGTAGTCGCGGGCCGGACCAAAGACGATGCCCGAGCGTTTCTCGACCTCGCCTTTGAACCACGCAATGCCGCGGTCATCGATCGTGTATTTCAGACGGGCATGCTTGCGGTTTGTGCGGTCGCCGAAGTCGCGCTGGGTGGTGATAACCGCCTCGCCGACCTTATTGACCTGATCGGGCGTGATGAAGCCCAGAACATCGGCCAGGCGCGGGAAGGTTTCGGCATTTCCATGGCTCATTCCAAGCCCGCCGCCGACAGTCACATTGTAGCCGACGAGCTTGCCGTCCTCGATGATCGCGATGAAGCCAAGATCCTGCGAAAACACATCCACATCGTTCGAGGGAGGCAGCACAAAGCCGGTCTTGAATTTGCGAGGAAGGTAGGTGTCGCCATACATCGGCTCCTGCTCGGGTTCGCCTCCGGCGACGAGCTCCTCATCGAGGTAGATTTCATGGTAGGCTCGTGTTTTCGGAAGGGCGAATTCGCTCCAGGAAACAGCGGCATTATAGACCTGCTGGGCGGCCGCGCTACCCTCGGGGTTTGGCGGTGCCATGACATTGCGGTTCACATCACCACAGGCGGCGATGGAATCGAGGAGAACCTGATGCATGCCCTTGACGAGCTTTTTGACATTGCCCTTAAGCACGCCATGGAATTGGAAGGTCTGGCGCGTGGTGAGGCGGAGCGAGGGCGAGGAGACATCCCCCGCGAGCTTGTTGAGAACGAGCCACTGGGCAGGAGTGGCCTTGCCGCCGGGCAGGCGCACGCGGAGCATGAAGGAGAAGGCTTTCTCTTTGCCCGCTTTCTTGAGCGCCAAGCGGAGGTCACGGTCGTCTTGAAGGTAAAGCCCATGGAATTTCGTGAGCTGGCCGGTCTCCTCGGCAATGGCTCCCGTGGAGGTATCGGCGAGTTCCTGGGCGATCGTGCCGCGCAGGTGGTGCGATGCGGCTTTCAGAACTTCGTTTGCGCTGAGTGGCTTTGGTTCCTGTGTGTCGGTGCTCATGAAAAGAAAGAAAGTTAATGTTTTGGAAAACCGCCCGAGGGGCAATGTCTTTCTTGGGCGGGCGTCGGGAGGGATTGACCACAGAGGACACAAAGGGCACGGCGAATATTCGAATAAGGCTATATGGGTGTTGTTTTTACTTGGCGCTCGAAGCTTCGAGTGGCGTTCCAGCGATTCTGTTGATCTTGTAAATGCTGCCGGAGTGTTTTGTTTAGGTGCGTGGATTTTGAAGAGGAAAAATATCTGACTGGGTGTGGAACGGAGTGGGTGTTGCGGCATTATCCCTCAGCTGGATCGACGAACGACATTTGTCGCGAACTACCGGCGTGGTCGGCGGTGCGGGCGGACGTGCAAAGCAAGGGCCGGGGGCGTTTCGGGAGGGCGTTTGTTTCGGGAGAGGGTGGGCTCTGGATTTCAGCAGCGATGCCCGCAAGCGGAGCGCTGGAGCATTGGGCAGGTTTTTCACTGCGCGTCGGCGCGTGCCTGCTGCGCTACCTGAAAAGCCTTGGCATTCCCTCCGCGCGCCTTCGGTGGCCGAACGATCTCATGTGCGGCCCGCGCAAAGTGGCGGGTCTTCTCATCGAGCAACCCGCCAGTGGCATGCTCATCGTGGGGTTTGGATTGAACATCTCCAACAAACCATGGTTGGAAGATCCCGCCCTCCGCGCCAAAGCCACCAACCTGGCAGAGTGCATCGAACCGCCGGACATCGCCGCAGTGGCGCATGGCGTGCTGGAGGCGCTCGCAAGCGCACATGCCGAAATGCAAACCGGCGGCATGGCGGCGGCCATCGAGGAACTGAACCGAAGCTGGGAGGTCCCCTCGCCTGTGGAAATCCAACTCGCCACGGGCGGGAGCGTTGCCGGGCTTTTCACGGGATTGGATCGTGAAGGCCACCTGCTTCTGCTTGACCCGGACGGCCAAACTCGGCGCGTCGAGCATTCGCTGGTGGAGCGCCTGCGCGAGATTCTGCCGTGAAGGGATCAAACTTTTGGACAAATCGCCCCCGAACTCCTACCAATATCCGCGCATGAGCAGTCCCAACCTTGATGTCCGAGATGTCGCCCGCCTGGCCCGCATCGAACTCACCGAAGAAGAAGCCACCACATTCCAATCGCAGCTCGGCCGCGTGCTGGAATATGTCGAGCAACTCAAGACGCTCGATGTTTCCAATGTGGAGCCCACGGCCCACGCGAACCCTGTTTTCAATGTCCTCCGCGAGGATGTTTCCCATCCCGGCCTGACCCGCGAGGCGGCGCTCGCCAATGCGCCGCATTCCGCAAACAACCTCGTCGTGGTGACCAAAGTGATTGAATAAAATGAGCGAACTCACCGATCTCAGTATTTCTGAACTCCAAGCGGGTTTCCGCCGTGGAGACTTCACGCCCGCCGACGCCCTGCGCGCCCTTGAGAGCCGCATTGCGGCAGTGGACCCCTCGATCGACGCCTACCTTTCCCGCGATTTTGAAACAGCCCTGGCCGCTGCGGAGAAATCGGACATCAACCTCCCGCTCGGCGGCGTTCCGATTGGCATCAAGGACGCCATCAATGTGCTCGGAGAATCCTGCACCTGCTCCTCCAAAATGCTCGCCGGATTCAAATCGCCTTACGACGCGACAGTCATCGCCAAGCTCCGCACGGCGGGAGCGATTCCCTACGGCCGATTGAACATGGACGAGTTCGCCATGGGCTCCTCAACCGAAAATTCCGCTTACAAAAAGACCCGCAATCCGTGGGATACCACACGCATTCCAGGCGGCTCGAGCGGCGGGTCGGCGGCATCGGTCGCGGCCCGCGAGGCGTTTGCCACACTCGGCAGCGACACGGGTGGTTCGATCCGCCAACCGGCCGCGCTCTGCGGCGTGGTCGGCCTCAAGCCCAGCTACGGCCGCGTGTCCCGCTACGGCCTCGTCGCCTTCGCATCATCCCTCGACCAGATCGGCCCGATCGCCCGCACGACGCGGGATTGCGCCTCGCTTTTAAATGTCATCAGCGGCAAGGACTCCCACGACTCGACCTCACTCGACCTGCCAGCAGAAGATTTCACCGCGAAGCTCGGCGGCGACCTGAAAGGCGTGAAGCTGGGCGTTCCGAAAGAATACTTTGTGGACGGCATGAACCCAAGTGTCCGCTCGCAAGTCGAGGCAGCCATCCAGCGCTGCAAGGAACTCGGCGCGGAGATCATCGAAGTTTCGCTTCCGCACACCTCGTATGCCGTGGGGGTTTATTACATCATTGCCACAGCCGAGGCCTCGGCGAACCTCGCCCGCTTCGACGGCGTGCGTTACGGCCATCGCGCCAAGAATCCCCGCGACCTGCTCGACCACTACATGCGCTCGCGCGAGGAGGGCTTCGGCAGCGAAGTCAAACGCCGTATCATTCTCGGCACCTATGTTCTCTCGAGCGGCTACTACGATGCCTACTACCTGCGCGCCCAGAAGGTTCGCACGCTCATCCGGCAGGATTTCACGAACGCCTTTGAAAAGGTGGACGCCCTCATTTGCCCGACATCACCCGATGCAGCATTCAAGATCGGCGAGCGCGTGGACGACCCGCTCCGCATGTATCTGGCGGATATTTTCACCATCGCCACCAACCTCGCCGGAATTTGTGGCATCAGTGTGCCGTGCGGATTTGTTGAGGAGGGCGGTTCAAAACTTCCTGTCGGCCTGCAATTCCTCGGCAAAGCGCTAGATGAAACCCGCCTGCTCGGAATCGCCGACGCCTACGAAACGGCTTCGGGTTTTTCGAGCCAGCGCCCGCCAAACCTCTGAAGGCCATCGCTCCGCATGTGTCACGAAAAGTTCACAAGCGGCAGATTGCGGATGACCCGGAAGGTGAGAAAGAGAACCGCATCATGACAACCGAGCCCGATGACCTTCACCAGCGAATCCGCAGAGAAATCCTCGACAATCTGGATGAGGAACTGGAGCTCGAATTGGAGGAGACAGTCGGCCCCGGGGCAGGCAATGCGAAATCGTCATCACCCGACCACGCCTTCCGCCAAACTTATTTCCGCGAACTCTTCCGCCTCCAAAGCGAGTTGGTGAAGCTCCAGGACTGGGTCGTCAAAACGGGAAAAAAGATCGTCATCATTTTCGAAGGCCGCGATGCCGCAGGCAAAGGCGGAGTCATCAAACGCATTTCCCAACGGATGAACCCCCGCGTCTGCCGCGTGGCCGCGCTGCCCGCGCCGAACAGCCGTGAGCGGACGCAGTGGTATTTCCAGCGCTATGTCGCCCACCTCCCGGCGGCGGGCGAGATCGTTCTCTTCGACCGCAGTTGGTATAACCGCGCCGGTGTCGAGCGGGTCATGGGCTTCTGCTCCGTCGAGGAATACGGACAATTTTTCAATGACGTGCCGGAGTTTGAGAAGATGCTCGTGCGCTCCGGAATTCAGCTCATCAAATACTGGTTCTCGATCACAGACGCCGAGCAGGAATTCCGCTTCAATGCACGCATTCAGGATCCCTTGAAGCAGTGGAAACTCAGCCCGATGGACCTCGAATCGCGCACCCGCTGGGAGGACTATACCAAAGCCAAGGAGGTCATGCTCGAGCGCACGAGCATCCCAGAGGCTCCGTGGCGGGTCGTCCATGCGGTGGATAAAAAGAAGGCCCGCTTGAACTGTATCGCGCACCTTCTCAGCCAAGTCCCTTACGAAGCGGTGCCTCACGCCCCGATCACTCTGCCCGCGCGAATCCACCATCCGGATTACCACCGGCACGATGTTCCCAAGGAAATGTGGGTTCCCGAGGTTTATTGATCACCCTGAGAGCCCTTCACCCCCATTGAAAAATTCCATCCGCGACATTTGATTTCCCTTTGTTGAAACCGGAAAATCCATTCCACATCGCTCCCGACGAATCCGCGCCGGATGCCGCCGCTGTGCATCACTTTGTTTGCAGGGGCTCCTTTGAAATCAAACCCCGCACCTTCCCGAGCCTGAGCCTCCGGAGGATCGAGTCGGAATCCAGCCAATGCGATTTTTACGACACCCATGTGTGGAGCCTCTGGTTCGGCAATGCCATTCTGGCGAACGAAAATGGATGGACGCTCCAAGCGGGTGACGAATTGTTTCGATCAGCCGATACACCTCAAACCCCAAAATTCGCAGAGGATTTTCCGGAGGGACCGCTACGCACGCCACTGGGCGACTTGACGGATATCCGCGCGCTGAGGAAGACGGCTTCGGTGCATTTGCAGCGGGATTTTTTTGAAGCCCACGACACATCGCGCCGGATTGTCTTCCGCCTTGCGGTGTGCCGGATTGCGACCTCAAGATCGCGAAAAGTTCGGACAACCCTAGTCGAGGTCCTTCCTGTCGCAGGCATGAAATTCGACATGGGAACGGTTGTTCAAGCCTTGGCGGCCGCCGGTTGCCGTCCGACCCACGAGAACCTTGTCCAGGAAGCCTACAAACTCTGCCGGGTGCACCCGTCGCCCTACTCGCTGAAACTCCGCCTCACCTTTGCTCCCGAGACGCATGCCCGCACCGTCCTGCTCGAAATCTTTAGCAGCCTGCTCTCCATCGCGCGCTGGAACGAGGAAGGCATCATCAAAGACATCGACACGGAATTCCTCCACGACTACCGCGTATCCCTCCGCAAACTCCGCTCGGTGACCGGCCAGATGAAAGGCGTTTTCCCCGAGGACCTCACCGAGGCATGGAAGAATCAAATCGGCGACCTTTGCCGCAGAACCAATGCCCTGCGCGATTTCGATGTTTATCTCCTCTCGCGCCGTCGTCTTGAAAACATGCTCCCCGAGGAACTTCGCGGCGGGCTCGATTCGTTCTTCGAGGAACTCAAGGCCGAGCGCCACATCGAAGCGGCGCGGGTTGCGGAGTTTTTTCGCTCCGATACCTACAAAAACCACATCGCCTCGCTACAGGATGCATGGGGTTCGGCTCATTCGATGGATGCCACGCCAAATTCCACGCGTCCGATCCTCGAAGTCGCTGGTGAGCGAATTCTAAAACGCTTCCGCCGCATTCGCAAAACCAGCCAATCGATCACTCCGGAAACTCCGGACCCGGTGATCCACTCGATCCGCATCGATTGTAAAAAAATGCGCTATCTTCTGGAGTGCTTCGGTCACCTCTTTGCATCGGAGACGGTGGATCCCCTCGCCCGGCAATTGTCAAATCTCCAGAACCGCCTTGGCCGCTACAATGACACATCGCTTCAACAGGATTATCTTCTGCAACACGCCGGAAGACATCTGGAATCAGGCGACACGCGTCTTGCACTCTCCCTTGGTGGCCTCATCGGCAGCCTCCACCACGAACACGCCGCCCTCCGCAAAAAATTATGCGCCACGTTGGATCAATTTTCCCGGGGTGCCAACGCACGCCGGGCTTCCTCGCTCGCGAAGAAGGAAGAAAAATAGCGCGAGGCCAGGCTTGACTCACCAATTTCCCAACCGTCATTTGAACGAGTGAGCCACATCCCATGACAGCCCGGAAATCGGAACGCCTATTCCTCGTCGAGGGCCCGCTACCCCTGCTCAAGGGACTACCTGCCTCCCGTGTGAAACTGGGATGTCTCTCGCACGACCGCGCGCGTGAGGTCTGGGTGAAGCAAGAGGGCCGAAACTGCGGGATCGCTGTCATCATTGATCCCTCGAACGGAAATGTCCTGGAACCGGTTCCCATTCCACAAGCGACCTTCGATGCGCTCTGGAAAAACACGGATGGCCGCCGCGTCGAAGTGACCCGCCACCAACTTCCCCACGGCGATGCGACCATCGAACTCGATGTCTTCACGGACATGCACGCTCCGCTGGTGACTGCACGAATCCGCTTCTGCAATGTCGCAAGCGCGCGCCGTTTCCGAAAACCCGCATTCCTTGGCCGCGAAATCCCGCTCCCCGATTCCGACTCACTCCGCCAGATCGCACTGCATGGCATCCCAGTGTCCGGCAATACCGATGTCCAAGCAGGCGCCGTGCCTTTTCTTTTCAAAAAAGGCGTTCTCCACATCGTTCTTATCACCAGTTCCTCCGGCGCCCGCTGGCTCATTCCAAAGGGACGTCTGGAATCCGGGATGTCACTTGAAGAAGTTGCACTCATGGAAGCGGCCGAAGAGGCAGGCGCCATAGGAACCATCGAACCCGGCTGTCGCATGCAATGCCCAACAGAGGATGGCCGCATGCTGCAACTCTTCCCGCTCCGCGTCGCCACGCTCCTGCCACACTGGCCCGAACGTTTCGTCCGCCGCCGGGTTGTGCTACCAGTTTACCGCGCCTTGCTGAGAATCAGCGATCCCTCGCTCGCCCGTGCCCTGCGCGACCTGTCACGCCGACTGAAGCCCTGAGTCCGCTCACGCGACAGGTACCAAAATGGCGTCGCGCATTCCGTGAAGGAGCTTTTTGTCATCGGGGCAGATGGTGGCCAGCGCCCCGCCGAGTTGCGTTGTTTTTTCGCCAACGAAGAAATACGGACACAGCCGCACCCGCCCACGCATCTTCTGCAGGTAGGCGTTTTCAGGAAGCCAATATTCGGCATCGAAGAGCCTCCCCGTATGAAAAACCTGGAGGATGTGAGGCTGCGAGGGAAAAGCCGCCAAGGCGGATTCCAGCTCGGTCTGCCATTCCTTCTGCGGCAGGTCGCTTGCCACAACCACACCGCGCGACCCCCACGCCCGTTCGGAAAATCCGCTCACCTTCAAAATAAAATTCCGGCGCTTCTGGCTGAACTTCGCGACCTCGTCCCACGAATGCGCCTCGAGCCTCGGAAGAACCGCGTGACGCGGCAGCGGCGCCGGATCGACCAACCATGTGTAGGGGATCACTTTTTGCAGTGCTAAAAACGCGCGCTCGCTGAGTTCACGGCGCCAGAAGTCCTCAAGCGGCTTCAACCAGAAAAGGGCGAACCACAGCTTCTCTTCCAAAGCAGGTTTGAACGGCGGAGTGACTTCGATCGACCGGGAACGAACGCCGTCCATGATCCCAGACGACGCCGGCACATTGGCCAAATCGAAGAGTTCGAAAAAACGATAAATCCGTTGCTGCCAGTCATCCCTCGCCGAACCATCCACAACCCGCCACTGCGGCGAGGTCGCATTCAACTCGCCAGCGAGCCATTCCATTTCCGGCCTGTAGGTCGCCGCCTCCTCCGAGACAACGATGTCACCCCCTGGCAGGATTTCCGAGAATCCGCGCAGCATGCCATCCGCCCCGCCCAGGACATCAAATCCCAGCCCGGCGTAGGTTTTGTTGAGCCAAGCCGTGAGACCAATTCCGCCGGGAACGCTATCGATCTCGGCGATGGTGAAGCCATCTTCGGTGAGAACCAAGTCCGGCCGAATGACGCGGGGAATGTCGCCCGCGAGCCCGCATTCGCGTTGGAAAGCCAGGAGTTCCGGCGGCTTGCCCGCATCGAGGAGATCAGCGACCCACGTGGGCTGGCGGCCTTTCACGCTCTGGCGGTAGAGCTGGTCGCAGGCTCGCAGGAAAAGCATGAGACGATAGCCGAGTTTATCGAGTTCCGGCGCGAGTCCATCCGGCAGCAAAAATGGGGCCGGCGCGATGCGCCATTCCTTTTCCTGAAAGAGACCGCCCTCGGGCATGGCGGCGCGGACGGCACGGGCCGATTCAAGCGGGCTCATGAGAGAATTTTCAGCGCCTGGCGGATCAACTCCTCGGAGGTCGGCATTTCATCCCCCGTCTTCATTACAGCCCGAATCGCCTTGTGGGCCTCGACCTGTTTGTAACCAAGGGAAATCAAAGCCAGCACGGCGTCATGCAAGCGGACATCCTCCTGGCTCGGGGCATTCTTCGCACTGGAAGCCTCCCACTCGGCGGCGACGCCGACCTTGTCTTTCAGCTCGAGCACAATGCGCTCGGCGGTTTTTTTGCCCACTCCACTGATCTTCGAGATTGTTCCGGTATCCCCAGCCACAACGGCGGATTTGAACATTTCCACCGAGAGACCGCTGAGCACCGAGAGTGCAATTTTCGGCCCGACGCCGGTGACATGGTGAAGAAGCAGGCGAAAGAGGTCGCGCTCGCCGGCGGTGCAGAAGCCATAGAGCACATGCGCATCCTCGCGGACAGCGAGATGGGTGAGGATCTTCACCGCCGAGCCAGGCGGCGGCAACCGCTCGAAACTTGATATGGGAATCATTACTTGATACCCGACACCATGGACATTGACGACGATCTGTGTGGGGAGAGACTCGGCGAGTGTTCCTTCTAAAAACGCAATCATGATGCCTGTCATTACTACCAGAGCCCGCACCAGACTCAAAAGGGCGATCTTGGTTTTTCTTTTTGCGCTGGCCACCACCGCATCCCTCCGCGCCGACCAATGGGCCCTCCTCGTAGAGCCATCGTTCATGGATCACAAAATGCGACGCCCGATCGAAGGCTCACAGCGGACCGTGCTGGCCATCGCCCGCATCGTGAATGGAGAAATCCAACCCCTCACCCGCGAGGAGAAAAAATCCGTCCACATGACCTATCCCATGATCCGGGAGCAGGCGTTGCAGACCGCTTCGGAGGTTTTCAGGCGGATGAAGCCAACCTTTGTGCGAAATCAAAAGCAGGTGATCCAATACGCCGCCATCGAGTCGGATGATCCCCTCACCGCCTCCTGCGTGCTCGCGCCGGAGTTTGCGGCCGCTTTTGAGAAAACCCTCGGCCCCGACCTGCTCGTCGCCATGCCGACGCGCAACCAGGTTCTGGTTTTTTCCAAGCAGGACAATATTCACCTCCGCTTGGCGGAGAGAATCATCGATGCCTACCTGTCCTCCAACCACCCCGTGAGCCGCGAGATTTTTGCCCTCGAGAACGGCAACCTGCTCTCGCTCGGCGTGCTCGAATAGCTTGCCTGCCGCAGCGTGCTGGCTACGAATCCCCCGCATGCAAGGCGACATCGACCGGATTCTGTATCACGAGACAACCATCCTCAGCCGCCTCGACGAGATGGCCCATACCATCGCCAAGGATTACAAGGGCAAGGAACTGACCGTGGTCTCGATCCTGAATGGCAGCTTCATTTTCATGGCCGACCTGCTGCGGCGCATTCCCCTGCCTCTCCAAATCGACTCGTGGAGCGTCTCCAGCTACCATGGCACGAAATCCAAGGGGCGCATCGAATTCCGGCAAAACGCCATCGCTGATGTCACTGGGCGACATGTTCTGGTCCTCGACGACATCCTCGACAGCGGCCTGACATTGCATGCCATCAAAGACCGCCTCGCAGCGGAATCCGGCGCGGCCAGCATCCGTTCCTGCGTGCTGCTGCACAAAAAACGACAGCTCGAGGCCGCCACAGTGGCTGATTATGTCGGCTTTGAAATCCCCGACGAGTTCGTAGTCGGCTACGGACTCGACTACAACGAGCAATACCGGAACCTGCCCTACATCGGCATTCTCAAAGAGGAGGCGATCCGCCGCCACGCCCGTTGAGAGCGGGTTGACCACCGATTCCACGCGGTTCCTCCAAAACCAAAAATCCGGCGAACCACGCGGATCGGCCGTCAATTTTTTTCAAAAAAATTCTCCACATTCTCAATTGTGGAGCGATTCTTGCTGACTCGCTAATTTTGACCATGAACCAAGCTCTGCCATCCCGCGATTCGAACGGACTCTACAACCCCGACCTCGAGCATGACGCCTGCGGCGTCGGACTCGTGGCCCGGATCAGTGGCGAACGCTCGAATGCCATTCTCGAGACCGCCCTGCTATCCATCTGCAGCCTCATGCACCGTGGTGCGCTGGATGCGGATGCGAAGACCGGCGATGGCGCGGGTATAACCACCCAGATTCCCTACAAAATCTTCACGCCCGAGGTGGAGAAACTGGGCCACACACTTTACAATCCCAGCGACCTCGGCGTGGGCGTCATGTTCCTGCCTGCGGACAACGAATACGAGACCGCCCGCGCCCGCGCGATCACCGAAGAAGTTCTGAAAAAACGCGAACTCTTCGTGTTCGGATGGCGAGTAGTCCCCATCAACGACCATGTGCTCGGCGAGAAAGCCCAGTCCACCATGCCGCTCATCGAACAGGTTCTGGTCGGCCGCCCCGCCGGGATGTCCGATGACGACTACGAGCGCCGCCTTTTCCTAGCCCGCAACGAAATCGAGGATCGCGCCGCTGCCGACAAGATCAAAGATTTCTACATTCCTTCGTTCTCGCACCGCACGATTGTTTACAAGGGCCTCCTCGTTTCGGCTTCCTTGGAAAAGTTCTACCCCGACCTGGCGAATCCGGACTACGAGACGGCCATCGCGCTTTTCCACCAGCGCTACAGCACAAACACCTTCCCGACCTGGCCACTGGCTCATCCGTTCCGCATGCTCGCCCACAATGGCGAGATCAACACGATCCGTGGCAACCGGAATTGGATGCATGCCCGGGAGGCCGAGCTGAAAGCCGATTTCTGGGGTGCCGATATCGACCTCCTCAAGCCGATCATCCAACCCGGCGGCTCCGATTCCGCCAGCCTCGACAATGCGCTGGAGGTTCTCACGATGAGCGGCCGCAGCATCCTGCACGCCGTGACGATGCTCGTGCCTCCATCTTACCGCACGGACCCAAACCTCTCGCAGGAACTCAAGGATTTCTACGACTACCACCGCTGCTTCTCCGAGCCGTGGGATGGGCCAGCCGCTCTCACCTTCACCGATGGAGTCATCGCTGGAGCATGCCTCGACCGCAACGGACTGCGCCCCGCTCGCTATAATATTACCGAGGACGGAATGTTCGTGATGGCCTCAGAGGTCGGCGGCTCCCAGCTCGACCAGCTCAAGATTGTGGAAAAAGGCCGCCTCGCCCCGGGCGAGATGATCGCCATCGACACGGCCGCCGGAAAACTCCTCCGCGATGCCGACATCAAGGCCAGCCTCGCCACCCGCCAACCATATGGCGAATGGCTGAAAAACAACCTCAGCAACCTGCCACAGCTGACAGAAAAGCAAGTCACAGCAACCACCGGCGAACTCGACATTCTCACGCTCACCCAGCGCCAGGTCGCATTCGGCTATTCCTCCGAAGAAGTGGACATGATTATCAAACCCATGCTCAAAGACGGTGCCGAAGCCGTGGGCTCGATGGGAGATGACACGCCGCTCGCGGTCCTGTCCGCAAAGCCACGCCTCCTCTACACCTACTTCAAACAACTCTTCGCACAGGTCACAAACCCGCCGATCGATCCGATCCGCGAGAAGCTCGTGATGAGCCTGAATACCGTGCTCGGCTGGCGCAAAAACATGCTCGCCGAAACGCCCGAGCATGCCCGCCTCATAAGTCTGGAATCGCCTGTGCTTCTCAACGAGGAACTGGCGGCGATTCAGGCCGTCGGCAGCGAACACAAGGCCTTCACGGTTTCGACACTGTGGAACGCCTCCGAGGGCGAAGAAGGTCTCGAGCCTTCCATCAAGCGCATTTGCGCCGATGCCGAGGCGGCGATTGATGCCGGCACACGCATTCTCATTCTCTCGGACTCGGGAGTTGACCACGGGAAAGTCCCCGTTCCGATGCTCCTCGCCGTGGGAGCTGTGCACCACCACCTGATCCGCGTTGGAAAACGCATGCGCGCCGGCTTGGTTTGCCAAACCGGCGAAGCCCGCGATGTGCACCAGATCGCCTGCCTCATCGGCTTCGGCGCGGCGGCAGTCAATCCCTACCTCGCCTTCGAGACCATTCGTGAACTTCTCGAGCGCGACGGCGCCAACGGGGATTTCGCCAAGTCACTCATCAACTACCGCAAAGCCATCGAAGCCGGCATCCTCAAAATCATGTCCAAAATGGGCATCTCGGTGGTCAACAGCTACCGCGGCGCGCAAATCTTCGAAGCCATCGGAATTTCCTCCAAACTCATCGAGGAATGCTTCAAGGGAACGCCCTCCCAGATTGAAGGCATCGGCTTCAAGGAAATTGCCATCGAGTCCCTGACCCGTCACGCCATGGCCTATTCGGAAGCCGTACCGATCGAGCCCGGAAAACTCAGCGACCCCGGTTACTACCGCTTCCGTCGCGGCGGCGAGATGCATGCCGTGACTCCACCCGTCCTCCAAAGTTTCCACGCCTATGTGGGCATCAAGGGAGCCGACAAAGCCGGCAAGGCGGAGGATTACAAAAAATATGTCGACTCGGTGCTGGCCAACACGCCGGTCGCACTCCGCAATCTTCTCGAGATCCTGCCCACGAGCGAAGGCCCGATTCCGATCGACGAAGTGGAGCCGATTGAAGACATCCGCAAACGATTCACCACAGCCGGCATGTCGCTCGGAGCCCTGAGCCCTGAAGCCCACGAGTGCCTGGCCATCGCCATGAACCGCATTGGCGGCAAGTCGAACAGCGGCGAAGGCGGCGAAGACCCCGCCCGCTTCAAACGACGCGACAATGGCGACTGGGCGAACAGTGCCATCAAACAGATCGCGTCCGGCCGCTTCGGCGTGTCCGCAGCCTACCTCGCCAGCGCCAAGGAAATCGAAATCAAAATGGCCCAGGGCGCGAAACCCGGCGAAGGCGGCCAGCTGCCCGGTCACAAAGTCAGCGCCTACATCGCCAAGCTGCGCCACTCGGTGGAAGGCGTAACCCTCATTTCGCCGCCGCCGCACCATGATATCTACTCGATCGAAGATCTGGCCCAGCTCATCTACGATCTGAAGCAGGTGAATCCCCGCGCCCGCATTTGCGTGAAGCTCGTCTCCACCGCAGGCGTCGGAACCATCGCCGCAGGCGTGGCCAAGGCCCATGCGGACATCATTCTTGTTAGCGGACATGAAGGCGGCACAGGAGCCTCCCCGCTCAGCTCGATCAAGCATGCCGGTGGACCTTGGGAACTCGGCGTCGCCGAAGCCCACCAGGTCCTCATGCTCAACGGACTCCGCAACCGTGTCACCCTCCGCACCGACGGCGGCATGCGGAGCGGCGAGGACATTGTTTACGCCGCGCTGCTCGGGGCCGAGGAATTCAACTTCGGCACCGCCGCTCTCATCGCGATGGGCTGCGTGTATGTCCGCCAGTGCCATCTCAACACCTGCCCAGTCGGCGTGGCAACGATCGACGACCGGCTCCGCGCCAAATTCAAAGGCCGCCCGGAAAATGTTGTCGCCTTCTTCAACGGCGTCGCCACCGAGGTCCGCGAAATGATGGCACGTCTCGGCTTCCGCACCATTGATGAAATGGTCGGCCGCGTGGAATGCCTCCGCCAAAAGGAAATTCCCAACCACCCGAAAGCCAACACCCTCGACCTCTCACGCCTGCTCGTGAATGTCGCCGCCGATGACCCTTCCGCCGTGCGCCACGCCACCCGCTCGCGCAACGATGGCCCCGAGGACTCGACGCTCGACGAGACCGTTCTCCAGGACGCGAAGGATGCCATCACCGATGGCCGTCCCATTTCCCTCTCCTACGAGGTCGAAAACACCAGCCGCTCGGTGGGAACCCAAGTCTCCGGCGAGATCGGCTACCAGTGGGGCGAGGAAGGCATTGCCAATGGCACCGTCGAACTCAAGCTTAATGGCAGCGCGGGACAAAGCTTCGGCGCGTTCCTCTCGCCCGGCGTGCGGCTCCTCCTCACCGGCGAAGCCAACGACTATGTCGGCAAAACCATGAGCGGTGGCGAAATCGTCATCAAACCCGAGCCCGGCTCGCTCTTCATCCCGCACGAGGCCATGATCATCGGCAATACCGTGATGTATGGTGCCAGCGGTGGACGGCTCTTCGCAAACGGCCGCGCCGGCGAGCGCTTCTGTGTCCGCAATTCCGGCGGCACCGCAGTTGTCGAAGGCATCGGCGACCACGGCTGCGAATACATGACCAATGGAACTGTCGTCGTCCTGGGCCGCACCGGCAAAAACTTCGGCGCAGGCATGACCGGCGGCGCGGCCTTCATCCTCGACCTCGAGAACCGTTTCGAGCGCCTCTACAATAACCAGCTCATCTCGATCTCGCGTCTGGCCGCCGAATCGGACATCGCAACACTCAAGGCCCTCATCCAAGAGCACCACGACCTCACGGGCAGCCCCCGCGCCGCCGAAATCCTCGAAGCCTGGGATAAATTCCAGCCCCTCTTCTGGAAGGTCAGCCCGAATGTCCCCACTGCAAAACCCGTCCCCGAGCCCTCCAAAGAGCCCGAGGCCACAGGCAAGGTCATCAGCGAAGAAGTCATCGCCTCCCGCTAACAGAAAATCTGCTGCGGGGCTCGCAGAGAGCCCCGCAGAATTCAAATGGCAGGCCAAGGCAAGAACGCCGATGGCTAGCCCGTCGAAATGATGGAAGCTAGCGCAGAGGCGTCCCTTTTTTCCAAAAAGGACGATCCTAAAAATTTTGGAAGAAGTTGCGAGTTCCGCGTTGTCATTGTATGAAAGTGGCATCAATGGCTAAATCTTCGCCTCTTCAAATCCCACGCTCTCTTGGTGCCGTGCTGTGGGGAATATCGATCGCGCTTTCTTGGATGTGGGGGCTCGGCCTGTTCTTCTCGGTTCAGTTCACCACGCAATTCGGACTCTTCGGCCTGCTGACCTTTGCAATCCCGAATTTTCTGGGGCTTCTGATCTTCGGTTTGGTCACGCACCACCTGGCCCGGAGGGAGTCGGGATCCGAGTCGTTGGCGAAGTTTTTTGCTTCATGGTCGAGGCCATTCCGGCTGGTTTTTTTCCTCTATCAACTGCTCGCCATCACGCTGACGATCTTTGCATTCATCCGCTACGCTTGGGCGCCGCTTGGATTCCGTCCGGAACTTCTCTACCTGCCCCTCACGATGCTTGTGGTGCTGGCGGCCGCAATTTTATTTGGCGAGGAATTTGACATCAAACGCATCAAGTTCAGCCATGGCGCACTTTTCCTGCTTCTCGTACCCGCCTTGGTGATTCTTACTGTGCATACCCTTGGCAAGGGCACTGGTCCGCTGACTATTCCCAAGCTGCCAACAAACGACTGGAACTACTGGGGCTACGCCGTACCGATCATCATCGGTTTTCTCGTCGGCCCGTGGCTTGACCTCCAGCAATGGCAGCGGGCGATTCAAATGCACCGCGAGCGCGTCTCCATTGCCGCCGGATATATCATCGGCTCGCTCCTCTTTTTCGGCCTCATCCTCTGGCACGGCATCACAGCGCTCTGGGCGCTCAATTGGGGCGCGGGAGAGTTCATTCGCGTGGGAATCACAGGCCACAACTATGGCCAAGAGGTGCTGACCATGGTCTTCTCAAACGCCTCGTCATGGACTTTTTCTGCCTATGCGGTGTTCATCTGCGTGTGTGTGCTGACGACACTCGACAGCGGCTACATTGCCTTGAAGTGGTTCCTCCAATCCAACGCCAGCACGAGCAACCACCCGATTTTTTCACTCGTTCCACCCAAGCTCCTCACCTCGCCGATCCCTGCCTACCTGCTTGCCGGCATCGTCGCTGTGGCGGGAGTCATGCTCAAGTTTGAGCTGGAATTTTTCATGATCTTTTACGCCACATTCTTTGTTGGCTACTCGATCCTGGCGATCGCCCGCTGCTACATTGTCAGTCCGGCAAATGCGATTCCGCAGGTGAAAATGTTCTGCATCGGCAGCATTGCGGTCGTCATTTTTTCCTTCGGCTACTTCCTGCGTTCACCGAGCCTGCAGATCGTCGGCTCGCTCCTGCCGCTGGGCTATGTGATCTGGCTGCTGCTCAAGCCCACTTCCTCGGAGGAATTCGTGAGCGATGCAGCGGAATTGGACACCACCGCACCCTCCGCCCTTGCGTCCCGCCCCGAGAGCGCTGTGAGCGTGGCGAGCCCGATTACCGTGCTCGACCCGGGAGCCTCCCAGCACAGCCTGGCAGGGCATTTTGAAGACAAGTGGTTCGTTTACACCCTCGTCGCGACCTATGCGGACACCAACTCGGTCGGGAATGTCTATTTCGGTATGTATGCCATGTGGGTCGGCAAGGCGCGCGAGCTGTTCTTCAACCGCGTCATGCCGAAGTTCAATCTCAAGAACACGCCATTCTACATCCTGACCCGCTCGTTCGAGCACAAGTTTGTCCGCGAAACCCGGGAGTTTGAAACCGTGCAAGTGAAAATCCGCGTCGCCGGCTACAACCGGAAATTCGCCACGCTGGAGCACGAAATCTACGACTCGCTCGGACAGCTTCTCGGCAAGGGCAAACAAAGCCTGCTCTTCGTTTCATCCAGCGACTACAAGATGCTCGACATCCCGCCAGATGTTTACTCGGCCTTCATCGCCCATACCTGACAAATGAAAACGGGTGCGACAGCAGGCAGATGGCGCACGGCATTTGCAGCTCTCGGGGTGTGCTTCGCCGCGTTCAGCCTCACCGCCTGCCCGAAACCTCCGCCGCCACCTCCTCCCCCGCCACCGACGCCTTCCCCCACGCCCACACCGGTTCCGACGCCCAAGCCAATTCCAGCGCTGGTTCGCAAGCCACTTCCGACTGCCACTCTTTTCAGCGGCATATCACTGGAGTCCGCCGCCGTGGCAGCCCCCTCGCTGGAGTTGGCATCCCAAGACCGCGTTGACCCGGACGCTTATACAATCGAGCTGACCCTCCGCGCCCGCCTGCCTCGCCCCGCCATGACGCTGGAGGATATCTCATCGAGCGATCCCTCGCTGCCCGGCGTTTTCAAAGACCTTCCCGTCCTGCTGACCAGCGCTTCGGTGTCTCCGTTTTTCGAAAAAATCTACGAACTCAAAACAAACGACCTGAGCCGCAAACTCGCCAATCTCGACGCCGTGCTGACTCGGCACAATTTCTACGACTGCGAGACGATGCTCGAACTCGAGAACCCCGCCACATCGCGCCGCGCTCTGCTCGTCATCGCGGACATGGATGTGAACACCGACGGCTCGGATGGAGACCGCAATGTCCAGGTCGATTCGTCTTCTGTTTTCTTTCTACCCCAGACGAGTTACCGCTGGCCAAAACAGACCGAGCGCGCAAATCCCACTCTGGCGATCGAGGAAAAGCGACTCGCCGATTTCAAAGCCGAAAAACTCAAGCCCGACCTCAAGACGGCGCGAGTGACCCAGATCAACGAAGGCATCGACCTCGCCACCCGCCGCATCCATGACCTCAAGAAATGGAGCTTTCTGGTCTCCTCGGTGGACCCCTTCATCGTCCTGCCGGGATTCATCATGCGCGACCATACCGGCCCCTTCGTGCCGAAAATCGGGGACTACGCCATCGTGATCCACGAGGGGCGCGCGTATCCCGCCATTCTGGGCGATTCCGGCCCCTCACACAAAGTCGGCGAGGCCTCGCTGCTGCTCTGCCGCGAACTCAGCCAGCGCTCCTCCCAAATCATTCGGGCCGCCAGCGACCTGAATGTGACCTACCTCGTCTTCCCTGGTTCGGCCCATGCCTCCCCCGGCCCGCCTGATCTCGCAAAATGGCGGGAAAAATGCACCCAACTCGCTGAGGAACTCGGCGGCCTCACCGTGCCACTGCACGAGTGGCCAAATCTTGTGCCTCCGTGGCCGACTCCAACACCTTCCCCCAGCCCGGCTCCCAGTGCAGCCCCACCACCCGATCCAGCCAGCACTCCGCCACCGCAGGATACTCCGCCTGCTTCCGAGTAAAGGCCGCGCTTGCGTTCGTTTTCGGGAAGGCTAAAAAAGCGCCTTCCTTTATCGCATTCCATGATCCAGCAAACAGCACTCGCCCAAGCCCGTTCGGCATATCGTCCCAAGCTCCCAGCCTCGCTCAGCGCGGCATCCACTGCGAAGCAGACTCCGTTGCCGAAATCCAGCGACAGCGAAATCCGCGCCCTCTTTCCAAACACCTTCGACCTTCCCGCAGTGACCTTTGAAAAAGGCTCCGCACCAGCCACAGCCTCGCCGATCCGCGTTGGAGTGATCCTTTCCGGCGGCCCAGCCCCTGGTGGACACAATGTCATCGCCGGACTCTTCGACGCCATCAAGAGCATCCATCCCGAAAGCTCGCTCATCGGCTTCCTGAACGGCCCGGACGGCCTTCTTACGAACAAAGGCATCGTCATCGACGCGCAACTCCTCGGGAGCTACCGCAACACCGGCGGGTTCGACATCATCGGTTCGGGCCGCACCAAACTCGAGTCGCACGAGGATTTTCTCAAAGCCCTCGAAACCGCAAAATCCCGCGATCTCACCGCGCTGGTGGTCATCGGCGGTGACGACTCGAACTCGAATGCCTCGAAGCTCGCCGAATTTGCAAAGGCGAACAATGCCCCGCTCTGTGTGGTCGGCGTTCCGAAGACGATTGATGGCGACCTGCGCGGCGAGCACATCGAGACAAGCTTCGGGTTCGACACGGCCAGCAAGGTTTACTCCGACCTCATCGGAAACATCCAACGCGACGCCATCTCAGCCCGCAAATACTGGCACTTCATCAAGCTCATGGGGCGCTCGGCCTCGCACATCGCGCTGGAGTGCGCGCTGCAGACGCATCCGAATATCACACTCATCTCCGAGGAAGTCGCTGAGCGCGGGCTGACGCTCAAGCAGATCGTCAACCAGATCGCCGATACCGTTGCCCACCGTGCGACGAACGGCGAAAAATTCGGCACCGTGCTCATTCCCGAGGGCCTCATCGAATTCGTTCCCGAAATGGGCGCGCTCATTGGCGAACTCAACGAAGCCCTTGCCCACCATGGCGACGCCTTCAACGCCCTGGAATCACTCCCGCAAAAGCGCGAATTCGTCGCCGCCAAGCTCACTGCAGCCGCAGCCTCGCTCTATCGCAGCCTGCCCGATGATATCGCGAACCAACTCATCCTCGACCGCGATCCCCACGGTAATGTGCAAGTCGCCCGCATCGACACCCAGCGCCTCCTCATCGACCTCGTCGAAGCACGCCTGAAGGAAATGAAAGCCGCCGGCACCTATAAAGCCAGCTTCTCGCCCCAGCCGCACTATTTCGGCTACGAGGGCCGTTGCGCCGTGCCATCGAACTTCGATGCCGACTACACCTACACGCTCGGCTTCACCGCCGCACTCCTCCTCCGCGAGGGACTCACAGGCTACATCTGCTCCGTTCGCGGCCTCACAAAACCCGCCGCCGACTGGCAAGCCGGCGGCATTCCGATGGCCCAAATGATGAACATGGAACGCCGCCACGGCAAAATGGTACCCGTCATCAAAAAAGCCCTCGTCGAACTCGACGGCCCAGCCTTCAAGGAATTCGAAAAACACCGCGCCTCCTGGGCAAAGGAAACCCAATACGCATTCCCCGGCCCAATTCAATATTTCGGCCCGACCGAAGTCTGCGACCGCCCCACCATCACTCTGGAACTCGAAAGCGCAAAATAGCTGCTCAATGACAAAGGTATGGCTCGCGCAACTTGACCCTTGTCGGAATCTCTGTTTTAATTTTTTAATGTTAAAGATTCTATGATGCCAAGACCTGAAAAACTCGGCGATTCCCTCATCATAGAAACGATCAATAGATACGTGCCAGAAGTCATCCAGACGATGGTCGGACTCACTGCCACGCCGGCTCAGGGGATCGAAAACTATCCCCAACCATCAATACTACAAGGCGTCACAGGGTCTATCAGCCTGAGCGGCAGAGCCAATGGCATTGTTTACACCGCCTATTCCGAATCACTGAGCAAACATGTTGCGGAGAAAATTCTCGGTGGAAGCGCAGGCGATCAAGACATCTCGGATGTCGTTGCGGAATTGACAAATATGATCGCAGGCAACCTCAAATCGACCCTCTGCGACATGGGTTACAACTGCGCCCTCAGCATTCCGAGCGTGATGAGGGGCGACGAAATCACGGTTTCCGCCAAGAATGCCACCATCTGCGTCGCTAACCACTACGCCATCGAGGGATCATCCGATTCGCTGCGTGTTCTGGTCTTTGCCTCATTGGAAAATTAAAAAATACATCAAATGAGCTCGCCTAAAATTCTCAGCGTCGACGACAGTAGAATGATTCAAGCTCTTATCAAAAAATCTTTTGCGGATTATGATGTGCAGATGGTCTTCGCCAACAACGGGGCCGAGGGACTCGATGTCGCTGCCAAGGAAATGCCAGATGTCATCCTGCTCGATATCACCATGCCCGTCATGGATGGCGTGGAGTGCCTTGGAAAACTCAAGGCCGATCCCTCGCTGAAGGATATTCCCGTGATCATGCTCACCGCCGAGACGGGCAAGGAGAATGTGCTCAAAATCGTTAAAATGGGCGTCCGCGACTATATCGTAAAGCCTTTCACCGAGGCGAATGTCATTGAGCGCGTCTCCCGCATAGTCACGCTCAAGCAGAAAGCCGCTACAGCAAGGGCGCACTGAATTTTTATCAGTCTGTCCGGATGAACCCCGCCTTGTAAGGCGTTCCAATGGTGGGCCAAAAACCGCCACCTTCAGAAATCCTGAGTTGGAAAAAAAGCGTGTGAGACGCAAAAGCCAAGGGGGCATGGCCGTCTCGCCCGTGTTGACACTGATTTCCCGCTCGGATCGGGTCATCTTTTCCCTCTCTCCACCATTTTTTGTGGGTGACAGCAAGATGTCTGAACTTCGTGCAAAAAAGGCCAAAGAAACCGGCTATGTCACCATCTTCACCAAGCCTCTGGAACTCGGCGAACTCCCCGACTGTATCGCCCGTGCCATGGATTCCGACATTACCCCCCATTTTTCGATTACTAGGTTTCCGCGACAGACATCCTGATCCGCTAGGAAAACAAATGAGCCCGTGCTGCTTGGATGTCCCAGCGGGTCAGGGTGTCTGAATTTGGTCCCCGGGGAGAGCGCACGCGATCTCCGGGACCTCGCGCTGAGCGTCGTTTGATCATTCACAATCCGTTGGCCGCAAGCCTATGAAGTTCCTCAGAAGTCAACTCGCGCCAACTTCCGCAAGCCAAGCTTCCGAGGCGAACTCCGCCGATCGCCACGCGGATCAACCGCAGCGTGGGATGCCCCACCGCAGCCGTCATGCGCCGCACCTGCCTATTCCGCCCCTCGCGCAGGCGCAGCTCGATCCAAAAATCCTGCACATTTTTGCGAAAGCGAACCGGGGGATCGCGCGGCGGAAATTCCGGCTGGGGATCCAAAAACCGCGCACCTGCCGGCAGCGTGGCCTTGCCATCAAGAACGACGCCATCGCGCAGTTGGCGCAAAGCCGATTCGTCAGGCAAGCGCTCGACGAGCACATGGTAGGTTTTTTCCACATGATTGGCGGGCGAGAGCAAGCGCAAATTCCAACGCGCCTCGTCCGAGAGCAACAACAGGCCCTCGGAGTCCGCATCCAGACGCCCAATGGGATAAACCCCTTTCGGAAATCCAAACTCCGCCAGCGGACGGTTGGCGCTGCCATCCGGCGTGAACTGCGAGAGCACGCCATAGGGTTTGTGGAAGGCCAGGATCAAAGGATCTTGAGACGCGTGAGGTCTTGCGAATCGACGACGCCGATCGGATGCCGCCGTTCATCGACCACCACGAGATCATCGATGCGGTGGCGCTCCAAAATTTGAAGCGCCTCGGCAGCGAGCTTGTCGCCATCCACCGTCACCGGACGCAAGCTCATGAAATCTCCCACAGGAGCCGATCCGATGCCGGGGTTGTCGGGAAAATGCCTCGCGAAGTCGCCATGGGTGAAGATGCCGGCCAGCGTGCCGTCGTGATGGATGACCACAGCAGCGCCAGCCCGTTTGGATGTCATGGTCTGAATGGCCTCCACAATCGGCGTCTCCGGCGAGATGACCGCCATCTCCACGACCGGTCGCATGATTTGGTTGACCCGCAGCAGCAAGGAACGCCCGAGGCTGCCTCCTGGATGGAACCTTGCAAAATCCTCTTTTTGAAACCCCCTGCTTTCAAGCAATACCATCGCCAACGCATCACCGAGCACCAGCATGGCCGTCGTGCTCGATGTGGGAGCGAGGTTCAAAGGACAGGCCTCCTGCGTCACGGAAACATCCAGCACGACCTGCGCGGCCTTGGCGAGGGAGGAGTTTTTATCTCCAGTGATTGCAATGATCGGCAAACCGAAGCGAACGATGGCGGGCAGAACGGCCAGCAACTCCTGCGTCTCACCGCTGTAGCTCAGGGCCAGCACGACATCCCCGTCGGCAACGATGCCGAGGTCGCCATGCAGGGCGTTCAGCGAATTCAGGACGACCGCTGTGCTGCCCGTGCTGGTGAGCGTGGCCGCGATTTTTTCACCGATGTTCCCGGATTTTCCGACGCCAAGGACGACGACTTTGTTCCGGCGCTCGACTGCCGCTTTGATGAGATCAACTGCGGCCACAAACTTGGCATCCAAGCGCGCCGCTGTGGCTTCCACCTCGGAAAGCTCGACCTCAAAAACACGACGCGCCAGCTTCAAATAATCCATGCTGGAAATCATGCGAAACCCCGCACCGCCATGCAAGGGCGCAGGCTAAAAGACATCCAGTTCGTCCAACCCGTCGAGCACGATCTGCGACCAGGTTTCGAAAGCATCGCGCCGCGCCAGCAACTCTGCACGCGTCGCAAAGCCCAACTCGGCAATCGCCTTCTCTCCGGCACTCACGCTGTCATTTTCCAAATCGACGATATGCACGATACCCAGGTGCACGCGCCCAACCTCGCTGGAGTCGTCGTTGATCAAAGCAACCGCCCGCTCGGTGAAGTCGCCGCCGAGTCGCAGTTCCTCACTGATCTCGCGCTTCACGGCATTGTGGTAAGTCGCTTGATCGAAGTGCTGGCATTCATCTGTGTCATTCACGTGGCCGCCAATGCCGATCGAGGATTTTGCAACCAGTCGCTTCTCGCCGGATTTCGCACCGCGTGTGTAGTGCAGGATGCGCCCACCATGCCGGAATACGGCGTAAGGGATGATCTGCTTGAGCGAGGGATCCTCCTCCGCCTCGCCGCGAGGCACGAAGAAGTTGTTCTCCTTTTTCATGAAGGCAGGCAGGTAGTCATCCACCCTCCGACACAGGCCCTGAAAGCTTCCCAGGCCGTCAAAAAATTCCCGTTTCACCACCAACACCTGTTCCTCATTTTTGCTCATGGCCGCAGACATTGCCGCGACCGCCCGAACCCGCAAGGGAAAACTTCACCGTTCACAGGAAGCCTCGTTTTTCTTCCCCTTGCATCAATAGGGGGTTTTCTGTGACAACAGAGGGGATGACAGATGAACTCGCCCAAGCCGTTGAGAGCGGCGCCCTCGATAAGAAAACTGCCGACAGGCTCGCCCGCCTCACGCCCGGATCCTACTGCACCCACAAGAGCTGGGGCTTCGGACGTGTCGCGGAATGGAACCTCCTCGCCGGCCAGGTCCTGATTGATTTCAAGACCAAGAAAAACCACCCCATGCAGGCCGTCTATGCGGCTGAAACCCTTACGCCGATCCCCGAGGACCACATCCTCGCGCAGCGTGAGACCAATCCGGACAGCATTCGCGAACTCGCAAAATCCGACTCTTCCGAGCTGATCAAAAAAATCCTCACAGACTTCGGCGGGAAAGCCACAAGCGACCAGATCTCGTCCGCTCTAAGCCCCGGCGTGTTCGACGCCGCCGCCACCAAACGCTGGTGGGATGCCGCCCGGAAGAAAATGAAGTCCGACGGCCAATTTGGCATGCCAGCCAAAAAAACCGATCCCTATGTGCTGCTGGAAACCCCGGTGAATTCGGGATCGCGTCTCCTCGATGGATTCCGATCCGCACGCCACACGCGCGATCAGGTTCTTGCTCTCGAAGAGATTTCAAAATCCCTCGACGACCTCGCAGGCAGCCAGGATGAACTCCAAAGCGTTGTCACGCTCATCGAAGAGGCCGCCCTGCGCGCCCGCCGCCTCAATCCCACATCGGCCATTGAGATTCTCATCGCCCGCGATGACCTGCTTGAGAAATTCCCCAATCTCCAAGCTGGAGCCGAATCTCCCACCATCGCCAATATCATCGCCTCCGAACCTGGAAAACTTGGACAAATTCTGGAGTCCATCCCCGGATCGAAGGAAAAACGCGTTCTCGAAGCCCTCGAACCCGCATTCGGCGAAGTCTGGGGCGACAAAGCCATCGCCCTCCTACCCACCGCCGGCGCCCGACTGATTTCAGACATCTGCCGCCTGTTTGAAAAACACAAACGCAAGGAGCAATTCCAAGCCATCGTGGAAAAATGGATCAGTGAACGCTCGATTTCCTCTGAAATGCTCATCTGGCTCTGCAAAGAGCGCGACAAACGCTTCCCCGCCCTCTTCAACGCCGAGCTTCTCGCTGCCGTTTTCAGCGCCCTCGAGGCGGACCTCCTCGCCGAAAAACGCACCTCGCGCCTCAAGGACCTCCTCATTGACGACGGAGACCTCATCGGCGACCTCCTCATCGGAGCCAGCCGCGATGTCGTTCGCGACTCCATGCGGAAACTCCTGCTCACTCCGGCGATTGAAGACCTCTCCAAGCGCTCGCTCATGGCCCGCATCGTCAAGCTCTACCCGGATACCCAGAGCATGATCACCGGCGCACATCAAGAAGAAGAGAAAGCCGATAACCTCATCGTCTCCTGGTCCAGCCTTGAAAAACGCAAAGCCGAACTCGACAACCTCATCACCAAGGAAATCCCGCAAAACCTCCGCGACATCAACATCGCCAAGGAACAGGGCGATCTCCGCGAAAACGCAGGATTCAAGGCCGCCAAGGAGCACCAGCGCGTCCTCCAACGCCGCCGCGCCGAGATGGAACGCGACCTAGTCATCGCCCGCGGAACAAACTTCGAAAATCCATCAACAGCCACGGTTTCCATCGGAACCGTCGTCACGGTCAAAAACGAGGACGGCTCCAAGGAAACCTTCAGCATCCTCGGAGCGTGGGATAGTGCCCCCGACCTCGGCATCGTTTCCTACAAAGCCGGCGTCGGCCAGGCCCTCCTCGGCGCCGCCGAAGGAGCCACCCTGGAACTTCCTGGCGAACACGGCACACGCAAGACAACCATCGAGTCGATCAAAGCCTTCACCGATCTCGAACTCCTCAGCTCAAAGGTCCACGTCATTCCTGCAGGAATGGCCACGGCCAACTGACACTGATAAAAATTCCAAAGCGGATGCCGCCGCAAGGAGACATCCGCTTTTTGCTGCGCGCGCGGCAGCGCGCCTCGTGCCCCTGGGAGGGCCTTCCTCCGGCATGGCCCATTTTCAATTCACAAAACGCGCCGAAACACAAACCAGCCCCCCTTTTGCCTCGCACCGCCCTCGCCATTCCTTGCACGCCTCCATTCCGTCTCCAAAAACCGCCCACCGTATTCATTTTTTGGGTCAGGCGAGACGCTGACCCTCCCACAAATAATCCGCGCGGCAGCGCGCCTGGTGCCCCTGGGAGAGCCTTCCTCCGGCATGGCCCATTTTCAATTCACAAAAAGCCGCAGAAACCACTTTCCGCCACCGCCCTCCTCCCTCAGCACCCCCCAATCCCTACAGCCGCCCGCACGCGCTTCATCACCCGATCTGAAACCTCGCGCGCCTTCTCGGCCCCATCGGCTAGCACCCGATCAACAAAAGCGACATCGGCTAAAATCTCCTCACGCCTCACGCGGAAGGGCGCGAAGTATTCCCATATCCCAGCGAAGAGCCGTTTCTTGAGATCTCCATACCCCGTCCCACCATTCAAGAACGCATCAACCATTTCCTGGTAATCCCCCGGTGAGGCCACGAGCTTATAGAGATCCAGAATCACGGACCCCTCGGTGGACTTGGGCGACTCGACCGGCGTCGAATCGGTTTTGATACCCATAATTTTTTTCCGCAGGGCCGCCTCGGGGGCGAAAATTTCAATCGTATTGTGGTAACTCTTGCTCATCTTCGCCCCATCCAGACCAGGCACAACAGCCGTCTCGTCACGAATACTCGGTTGCGGAAGTTTGAAAATCTCCCCGTATGTCTCGTTCATCTTCACCGCGATATCGCGCGTGACCTCCAAATGCTGTTTCTGGTCTTTCCCGACAGGAACCAGGTCACTGTCGCAAATCAAAATGTCAGCAGCCATGAGCACCGGATACGCAAACAAGCCATGCGAGGCCCCCAAGCCGCGAGCTGTCTTGTCCTTGAACGAGTGGCAACGCTCCAGAAGGCCCATGGGAGTCACCGTGCTGAGAATCCAGGACAACTCGGTGACGGCGGGAACGTCCGATTGCCGAAAGAAAACAGCCCGTGCGGGATCAAGTCCGCAGGCGAGAAAGTCCACCGCCAATTCCCGCACATTGGCCCGCAGCGCGGCGGCATCGTGCACGCTCGTGAGGGCATGAAGATCCGCTATGAAATAGTAAGCCTCACCCTGATCCTGCAGCTCGATCGCAGGCTTCATCATGCCAAAATAATTTCCCAGGTGAAGGGTTCCCGAAGGTTGGATGCCGGAAAGAATACGCATCAGGCGTGAATACCACGTCCGCCCGCCGGGGAAATCCTTCTTTTTTGAAAAGAATTTGAATCGGCATCCCCTGCCGCTATCGTCGCGCCAAAACTGCTTTTCACGCAACAAGTGCTATGAAAAAACTCATCATCACCACTCTTCTCAGCGCGTTCCTTTGGTCCTCACAGGCCGCTGAGAGCTACATCATCGTCGACAACCAGACGGGGACTATTCTGGATTCCAAAAACAAGAATGCCAAAGTCCAGATTGCCAGCCTGACCAAGATCGCCACGGCGCTCGTGGCGCTCGACTGGGCGGACCTCAACAAAGCCGACCTTGCAGCACTCGCCGAGGTCCCAGCCAACGCAATGATAGAGGGAGCTGTGAGCACAGTCGGCCTTCAACCCGGCGACTCGGTGAGCCTGCGCGACCTCATCTATTGCGCACTTCTTGCCTCGGATAACATCGCCGCGCACACCCTTGCGCAGCACATCGGTGCCCAGGTCGCCAATCGCGAAGAACTCCCTCCTGTGGAAAATTTCGTCGCCCACATGAACGCTCTCGCCCGGACGCTGTTCATGAAGCGAACGCTTTTTCTCAACCCCTCGGGAATGGATCACCGCACCGATATTGCGACTCCCTACTCGACCGCAGAGGACCTCGCCCGTCTCGTCCGCTACGCCTACAACAATGCAGGATTCTCTTTCTATGTGTCACAAAAATCCCGTCAGATTCACATCTTCCGGGGTGGAATCGACATGCCTATCGAAATCAACAACACCAACGAACTTCTCGGCAAAGATGGCATCGACGGTGTCAAAACCGGCCGCACCCGCCGCGCGGGAGATTGCGTCATCCTCTCATCCACCCGCTCCCCGGAATCCCAGCGCGAGGGTGAAACGGTCTTCATCACCCCGCGCCGCATCAATGTCGTGGTCCTGAATTCCCCGAACCGCTTCGGCGAGGGACAAGCCCTCGTAACGCAAGGCTGGAGACTCTACGACGCCTGGGCTGCAGCAGGCCGCCCGACGAAGAAATCAACCAGTCTCTAAGCCGCTTCCATGGAGCGCAAACGCATTGGAATTCTGACCAGCGGCGGCGACTGCCCCGGCCTCAACGCCGTGCTCCGCGCCGCCAGCCGCGCCTCCGAGAAACTCGGCTGGGAACTCATCGGCTTTCAGGACGGCTTCGAAGGCCTGCTCACTCCCATGACCCATGTCGTGCTGGACCGCCGCGCCACTGCAGGCATCATGCACCTCGGGGGAACCCTCCTCGGGACCGTCAACAAAGGACAATTCATCTCGCGCGGCAATGGCCGCCAGGGCTCTTTTATCCCGGCAGAGGTTCTCGGCAAAACACGCCAAACATTTCAAACATTGAATCTCCACGGACTCATTGTCGTCGGTGGAGATGGATCCCTGAACACAGCTCTTCAGATGCACCACGCAGGGCTGCCAGTCATCGGGGTTCCAAAAACCATCGATAACGACCTCGAGGCCACCGATACGACATTCGGCTTCGACTCCGCTGTCGAATGCGTTGCCAGCTCCCTCGACCGACTCCACACCACCGCCACGAGCCACAAACGCGTCATGGTGATCGAAGTCATGGGGCGCCATGCCGGCTGGATCGCCCTCCACGGAGGACTCGCAGGTGGTGCAGACATCATTCTCATTCCAGAGATCCCCTTTGAATTTTCCAAAGTGGCCGCCGAGGTCCTGCGCCGGGAAAAGGAAGGCGCCAAATGCACGATGGTCGTCGTCGCCGAGGGAGCGAAACCGAGGGATGGAAGGGTTTCCCGTCTCCAATCTGCCATTGGAGAAAGTCGCCTCGGGGGCATTGCGGAAATCGTCGGGCGCGAAATCGGCAATCGCACAGGAAAGGAAGTTCGCACCTGCGTCCTCGGCCATCTCCAGCGCGGAGGCGCTCCCACCATGCTCGACCGTATCCTCGGCACCCGCTTCGGCATCAAAGCCGTTCAGCTTCTCGAGGAAGGAAAATTCGGCTCGATGGTAAGCTACAAAAATCACTCCACCTGCGCCGTCCCAATCTCCGATGCCGTCCACAAAATGCGCCGCGTCGATCCCGGCGGCCAATTGGTGGAACACGCCCGCGCCGTCGAAATCTCGTTTGGCGACTAGAACAACACACCGCCCGCGCGGCAGCGCGCCTCGTGCCAATGGGAGGGCCATCCTCCGGCATGGCCCATTTTCCATTCACAAAAGCGCCGCCCTACCCTCTTCTCCTCGCCTGATAAATCGATACGACGCCGAGTGTGAGAGGCCTAGGAGCCTCACAGGAAAATCCACATTCCTCGAGGAGGGCATTCATTTTCCGACCACTTGGAAATGTCTCGATCGAACCACCAAGATACTCATACGCCTCCTTGCGCTGAGTCGCCCAATGCGCCAAACGAGGCAGCACATGGTGGAGGTAGAGGCGGTAAAAGGAGAGCAAGGGCTGCCACTCGGGCAGCGAAAAATCCAGAATGAACAAGACGCCACCGGGACGGAGGACGCGGTTCATCTCCAGGATCGCAGCCTTCCAGTCCGCCATGTTGCGAAGACCGAAGGCGACCGTCAGCACATCAAACGATCCATCGGAAAACGGCAACGCCAAGCCGTCAGCCTGGACCAAGCTTTCGACTCCCTTGAGACGCGCCTGCTCCAACATTGGCAAGCAAAAATCTGCAGCGGTGATGCGCGCAGCCGGGCAGGTCTTTTTAATAGCCAATGCCAAATCTCCGCTGCCGGTGGCGAGATCCAGGACCTCGGAAGGGATACACCCAGCCACGAGCCGCGCCAGCTTGGCTCTCCAGATAAAATCCATCCCGCCACTGAGCAAGTGATTCGCCAGATCGTATCGGCCAGCAATCGAAGCAAAAGTGCTTCGCACGAACTCCGGATTTTTTTGGGCAAGTTGATGATCCACTTTTTTTTCGATATCCGGAAAAGGATGGTGCTCACGAGAGGACTCGAACCTCCACGGGTTACCCCATACGATCCTGAGTCGTATGCGTCTGCCAGTTCCGCCACGTGAGCAACGGGGTGGTGAAGATGCATCGCCACGGACGCCTTGTAAATCCGAATTTCAAAAAAGGTGATGTCGGCAGACTCTTGCTTTCGAGGCAAGGGAGGGGTTTGTTTGGCTTCAAATACGTTGCGCAGAGGATTTCCGCCAACTTTAGAGGCGCACTAAGTCTGTTTTTATAAAACTTCAGTAGAATGTGTTATATTGCTATTATTGTTTATTTTCCTTGTGAAGGAAACAAAAGATGGACAAGTCCACACTATCATGGTAAATGTTTTTTCTAATGCTTATGCAACGTAAAAGTGCGTTCTCCAGACGCGGACCTGATTTGGTTACCGAGGAACTGGTGGCAGTTCTTACTAAAAAGACCTCCTTCGAATTCAAGCAGTTGTTCGATCAAGTCCATGAACGTCTGAAGGCTCGCAACGCAGCCAGCGGCGGCGAAGAGATGCTCCGCCTACGAGCCTACGAGAAACTTCAAAATCTTGTTTCCCGAGGAATGGTTAAAAAGACCGGCAAAAAATACAAAGGCCTCGCTTCTTTGTCAAAGGCCCTGACTCCCGATCCGATACCGGTCGCCAAATAAACAAAAGGCATTCCTTATCTAAGATGAAATCCCCGACCCGCAAACGGGTCGGGTTTTTTTTGAGGGAAGAAAGATTTTCGTAATCAGGCGCTGTGGAGCTGAGGATTTCCGCTCACGGCGCGACGGGCCAGAGCCCAAACCGCCAATAGCAAAGACCCAAAGATGAGGTCCGATACCAGCGCGTTGCGGTAGAACATCCAGGAGGGAGGAAATCCGGGCAATCCCGTCGTGAGCGACATCCAAAGCCCCCCCAAGCCGCTCGGATAAGAGGGATTTCCGATCCACGCAGCGGTATTGGTCACGAGGTAAAAAAGGAGCCCGCAGCCGATCAGGGCGGAAAAAAACCGTGGCGTTGAGAAGGACTCTTTTGACAGAAAACGGCCGATTCCAACGACTGCAAGGATGCAGGTCCAGGAGACAAATTGCGCCGAGCTGAATGCCGGGTATCCGAGGAGCATGGCCAAAGCCAGATCGGAAACAAAGAGGACGCTGATGGGAACGATCCAGGCCAGGAGACCCGGCAGGAAAAGCCCACCGCAAAAAGCCACGGCAGACACAGGAGAGAAATTTGGCAACTCCGGAAGAAATCCGGCTCGAAGCACGCGGAATCCCGCGAGGAGCAAAATGCAAACGGCGACCAGAGCAACGACGCCCGCTTCATTGCCGCCCTTGCGAGGTGTGTAAAAACTTTTCATATGAGAAGGCTCTACCCCCGTAGCCCCCCCCTCTGCAAGCCCTGTCTTGGACGCCGATCTTCGTCTCGCAAAGAGGAGGCCTTTTACTTACTCTCTGCCACTCATGATTCATGTCTCCATCCTCGCCAGTGGCAGCTCGGGAAACGCTATTCTTGCCAAGGCGGGGGAGACCGCGATTTTGATCGATGCAGGCCTCAGCGCGAAACGCCTCAGCTGCCTACTGGCCGAACTGGCGACGCCCCCAGAGGCGCTCGCAGGGATTCTTCTCACCCACGAGCATGTGGACCACACGCGCGGTCTAAAGGGGCTTTGCGGAAAAAACACGATCCCTGTTTTCACAAACCCACTCACCGCAGACAGCCTGCGCAAGGGCGGAATAGAAGTGGAGTGGCGGTTCTTTTCAAGCGGAACGGCCTTTCAAGTTGGGGACTTCAACATCCATCCCTTCTCCGTGCCGCATGATGCATCCGACCCTGTGGGTTTCGTTCTAAGACACGGCACCTCTTCCTTCGCCGTTCTTACCGATCTCGGACACGCCCCGCGTCAAGTGGTGAACTCGACGCGCGGCGTCAATGCCGTGCTCATCGAAGCGAACCACGACGAGACCCTCCTGCAAAATGATCAAAAACGTCCCTGGTCCGTGAAGCAACGCATCCTCTCGCGTCACGGCCACCTTTCCAATCAAGCCGCAGCCAACCTCGTTGCCGAAATCGCAAGCCCTGATCTACGCCATGTCCTCCTTGCCCACTTGAGCGAAGACTGCAACGCCCCCGCACTCGCGACCGGCACCATTCTGAAAAAGCTCCAAGCCAATGGGAACAGCCACACACAGGTCCATTGCCCAGGAGCCGAGGGATTCCCCCTGCCCCACACGATCGCCGTGTAAAACTCTTGCTGAACGATTCCCATCCCGCGAGGCAGCGCGACCCGTGCAACCGGGAGGGGCATCGTCTCGCATACCCCAAGCTTCAGCCGCGAAGCGGCGTTCGGTCGTCGACGAGGTTGCCATCCTGAATGAGAAAAATGGGCCAAGCCGGAGGTTGACCCTCCAATTCAAACGATCGCGCTGCCGCGCGGGGTCAACTGCGTTGGTTGAGAAAAGAAGCCATGGCGCGCGCGACTTCTTGGGGCTTCTCCACGAGAAGTTGGTGGCCCGCACTGGCTATGCTGAGGTGCTCCGCATTTCGGAAGGCAGCCTGCATTCGTTCGGCAGCGAAAGCGTATTTGCCATCGGCCTCTCCACTGAGCAAAAGGGCTCGTCCCGAATACTCGGGCAGGCCAGACCATTGCGAAGGCATCCTTCCTACGCTCCAGGTCTCAAGACACGCCGCCATGCGGACAGGATCGCGCCGCTGGCGGGAGGTCACGAAATTTTCCAAATCGCTGCCCAGTCGAGCGGGGGATGCAAAGACCGGTTGATGCCACCACTCGCGCAAAAACCCGGGAAAGTCGGCATCCGAGCGGAGGCGCAAGGCGAGAGCTGAATCAGAGTCAACCCGGCGAGCACGCTCTGCTTCATCCTCCATCCCAGCCGTGGTGGAGATACCAATAAAAACAGCAAAGACCTCGGGAAAAGAAAGAGCCGTATGAAGCCCTAGACGCCCACCCAAAGAGTATCCAGCAACCACCGCTCTCCCCCACCCCTCGGCAGCCACCAAATCACGCAAGGATTGAGAAAATTCATCCGCTGTCGGACAAAGCCAGCCAACCTCCTCGTCGGAATGGCCCGGCAGATCGATCAGGGCGACCTGCCATTCGGGCGAGTGCACGAGGAATGCGTCTGCACATTTCTCCCAATCACTCCCCTCGCCTAAAAATCCGTGCAAGCAGAGCATAACCCGCCCACCAGTGCCACGAGTATGAAATTTCAATCGACCCATGACAACGAGAGCGCCCTGCAAGCCTCGGCGATACGAAGGTGGAGCGCGTGGTTTCCCCCCCGGTCTGTGCGGCACTCAAGAATTCGCGGCGCGGCATGGCGCTCTGCGAGCAATCTGCGGAGTTCCGAAAGCGAGGCCACTTGATGATAATCCATTCCGAATTGCTGTGCAGCTCCGCGAAATTCCCATGCATGCGGGGTTTCCATCAAGCGCTCCTCCACATCGATCGGCAGAAAACGAAAAATGCCGCCACCGCCATTATTGATGATCACGAGCGTGACGGGCAATCCATGCAGGAGCGGAAGGGAATTCAAATCGTGCAGCGCGGCGAGGTCACCCATGACGGCCAGAAGAGGAGACGCGCAGCCCAGAGCCAGACCAGCCACAGTGGCGATATTCCCGTCGATTCCACTGGCTCCCCGGTTGGCAAAAACATTTACGACATCATTCGAAACCGCAGCTACACAGGAATCAAAATCCCGGATCGGCATGGAATTTCCAAGGAACACGGGCCAATTTGTCCCGGCAGCGACATCCGCCAAAGCGCGCAGAATCACCGGTTCGCTGATAGCATCATCCGTGGGCAATTCCGCCTCAATCGTGGCAGCAACGGCCCCATCCGCCCGGTGCCAAGATTCGATCCAATTCTCGGTGGCCATCGGCAGAGCGAATAGCTTCACCGATTCGCAGAACTGCTGAATCCCGGAACGGAGGAAATAGGGATGCTGGTCCCAAGGATCCAGGCGCTCCGGAAACATCCTCAGCTGCAGGCAGTCGACGCCGCGACATGCCGACAACCATTTTCCGATGCGCTTCGAAACTAGTGCGCCCCCGAAATGCAGCACTCGCTCCGGCGGAGGGACATCATGGCTCTGGAGAATCCAATCCGCATGGCGAATGATCCCTGGCCGCAAACGCGCTCCAGAAGCGGCATCCGCTAGGACCGGCCAGCCCAATTTTTCTGCCAAATCCAAAATAGCACCGACCCGCTCCTGCTCCCCGACAGGCAATCGACCGATGGCAACAACGCCGCGACCGGATGCGAACCTCTGGAAATCGAAATCGGATGGCCAATCGAAAGGAAATGAATTCGCAACCCTCGAAAACTCGATTTTCTCATCACCCGCAGCAACCCCGCCTTCGAGTAGAGGCTCGCGAATCGGAACATTCAAATGCACAGGCCCCGGCTGGGGACCCATGGCTATCGCGACAACCTCGGAAAGCACATCAGAGAGACGCGACATGGCTCCCACCTCCTGAGCACATGGCAAATCCACGGCATACCGCACAAAACCTCCGAAGAGACCGGGTTGATGAATCGTTTGGTTTGCCCCGGTGCCCCTCAACTCAGGGGGACGGTCGGCTGTTAAAAAGATGAGCGGAACATTCGAGTGGAAGGCTTCCACACAGGCCGGAAGCAGATTTGCCACGGCAGACCCGCTGGTGGTCACGCAAACGGCGGGACGTCCGGTTGCCATCGCCCATCCCAGAGCGGCAAAAGCCATGCCGCGCTCGTCGTAATGGGTGGTGACATGGTGTCCGCTCAAGGCAGCGGCTAATGGAGCACTACGCGCTCCGGGGCTGAGAAAAAATCGGCCCGCGCCAAGTTGGCAAAGCCCATCCACGAGCGACTGCCCCCAAGTGCGGTTGGACGCAACACCGCTCATGCCGAAAGCACATTCAAGACGCCCGAGATTTTATCCTCGAGTTCGAACCACTCCCGCTCGGGATCAGACCCCTCGACGATACCGGCCCCTGCGAAAACCTCGACCTGAGATCCTTTGGCCAGCATCGACCGGATCGCAACGGCGAATTCGGTGGAGTCCTTCGAGACGCATCCAAAAGGACCGGCATACCAACCCCTGTCGAACTTCTCGTGATCGGAGATAAAACGCAGCGCATCGGCAACGGGCGCTCCACATGTGGCAGGCGTCGGATGAAAGGCTTCAAGAATCGCGGCGTCATCCACCGCCCCGCGCAGCGTTCCTGAAACGGCAGTTCGGAGGTGTTGCACCCGGGAGAGCTTCAGCACGCCCGGCTTTTCATCGCAGGCGTAATCGACGCAGAGCCTGCGGAAGGTTTGCTCCAGAGCTTCTACGACAAGGCTGTGTTCCAATTGTTCCTTGGAAAACTTCAAGAGCTGGGATTCCAACCTTTCATCCTCAGCGGCATCCAGACTGCGCGGACGGGTTCCCGCGACGGCCTCACTCTCGAGGCGTTCCCCAATGCGGCGGTAGAGCAACTCCGGACTCGCTCCGAGAAAAGCTCCAGCCCGTGCGGAGGGCTGGAACGAAAAATGAAAACAAGCCGGGGCTGCTCCCATCAGCACAGCAAGCAGAAGATGCGGCGATACCTTTTCAACAAGATCTAGCGTGGAGCGCCGGGCTAAAACCACCTTGCGCAAGGGCCCCGAGGCAAAGCTCTCCAACGCGGCACCGACGGCCGAAGACCATTGAGTAAAATTTGGAATGTCCCAGCGTGTCAGGACAGCAGGTTGGTGCGGCGAGGGGCACTCCCCGAGCGCCGCAACCCAATCCTCCAACTCGTCCAACGCCTCATCGCCACCAATCAGGTTCACCGCAAGCAGTGTGCGCCCGCCGGCATGGATGATCTCAGCCCTCGGAATAAAAAAGTAGCGCTCTGGAAACTCCCTCCAACCCTCTTTTGGATCGGCCGCTGCATCAAAGCGCTCCCCCCCGAAAAGTCGCACGCCCTCGTCTGCGCCATCCAGAAGAGGCAGCAAATTCCGCAGGCTGCCTTTCCGCAATTCTCCGACCGCCAGCGTTTGCGCCGCACCGGAGCGCGATCTCCAAAATACCTTGGGATAAATAGCGGCGGCATCCAGCCACAGCGGCGAAAAGCCCCCCAAATCCTCGAGTTCCCACTCGAAGCGGCGGATGCCGGAAAAGGAAATCCGCTCCCCCCCCACAAGCCCACGCAGGTCAGGGCGGGTTCCCGCACGAAGATTCGAGCTGTGATGAAAAAGCATAAACTGGGACTATCCTTCCAAAGACCGACACAGGATGCGATAGGGGAATTACCTTCCGGCGGCAACAATGGCGGCATAAACCATTACGCGCCGCAGACCCATGGTGATGTGGTTTCCTTTCCCTGCCGGATGAAAACAGGTAGAAAATTTCTCCCATGCCAACCTCTGCCACACATGTCTACCGGCGTTCCATCCGCTTTGCCGACACCGATGCCGCCGGAGTCGCCCACTTTTCCCGCCTGTTGGTGATCATCGAAGAAGCGGTTCATGACTTTTTTCAAAGCAGGGGAGTGCCCATTCTGGATGCAGCAACAGCTTGGCCTATCGTTTCCCTTCACGCCGACTACTCGGCAGAATGCCGTTTCCAGGAAGAAATCATGATCTCTTTGAGAATAGATAAGATCGGCACCTCATCACTTGGATTTTCATTCGCAGCTGCGAAAGCGGATGGCACCGCATGCTTTGGCGGCACTGCCACGCTCTGCCATATCGACCCTGCACTTCATGCACCAGCGCCCATCCCGGCTAAAACAAGGCATGCGCTGGGCGCAGGCCCCGTGTAAGCATACTACCCGACCCATGCCGAAAAGTTTCAGCCTTTTTCTCGCCCTGCGCTACCTCAAGCCCAAGCGCACGTTTCTTTCGATCATCACCCTGGTTTCAATTCTCGGAGTTACGCTCGGGATCATGGTTTTGATTTTAGTCATTTCTGTGATGACCGGCTTCGAGCAGGAACTCCGCCGCAAGGTCATCGGCTTCGATGCCCATGTCATCGTAAGCAATGGCGGGGTTTTGGAAAACTGGGAGGCCACGGCGGAGCAGGCGATGAAAAATCCGCATGTCAAAGCTGCAGCGCCATTCGTTCAAGGGCCGGTCATCGTGGAATTTCAAAACCGCCGCCTCGCTCCGAAAATCCGGGGCGTCGATGCCGAACTCGAGCGAAAGGTCGTGAATGTCGCGGATTTCATCGTCGATGGGAGCTACGATCTGGAGGGCAACAAAACCGTCATCGGCTCGGAACTCGCCCGCGAACTCGGGGTGGGCATCGGAGAAAATGTGACGGTTTTCTCGCCCGGTAATTTTAACCAGATCCTCGAGGAACTCGACCGCATCCAGCGCTCGGGTGACAAATCCACCGATGTCTCGGCATTGAAGCAAATGATCCTGCCAACGGAACTCGAAGTGGCAGGCATCTTTGAGAGCGGACGCTATCTCTATGACAGCGAGTTCCTGCTCGTACCGCTCTACATCGGCCAGGAACTCTACAACCTCGGAGGCGGCGCGCACGGCCTGGCACTCGCCACCACCGACCCCTATCTCGCCAACTCGGTGCGCGATGAACTGAACACCTCCCTCCCACGACCACAGTTTGCGATGAGCTGGATCGACATGAACAAACAAATCTTCGACGCGATCCGCATGGAGCGAAACGTCATGTTTTTTCTTCTGATGTTCATCATTTTGGTGGCGGCTTTTGGAATCATGAACACTCTCATCACAGTGACCGTGCAAAAAACCCGTGAGATCGGAGTCATGAAAGCGCTCGGGGCGCAGACGCACCAGATTATCGGAGTGTTCGTCGCACAGGGGATGGTCGTGGGTGTTTTTGGAACACTCACGGGGCTCGCCATGGGCATTACCATGGTCCAATACCGCAACGAGGTGAGCCGCTTCCTGTCATCCGCATTTCACATCGAGATCTTTCCCGCCTCGGTTTACCAATTCAGCGAAATTCCTGCCGAGATCGTGCCATCGGATGTCGTGCTCATCTGCGTGAGCGCCTTTGCCATCTGCTCGCTGGCTGCCCTAATACCCGCGTGGTTCGCCGCCCGACTCGACCCGGTGAAGGCCCTGCGCCACGAGTGATTTGACAAACTCGGCTCCCTCTATTTGACTCATGCCATGTCTGAACAAGCCTCTGATCCACAAGATCCACTCATCCGCGTCCTTCTCGTTTCAGCCGCCGTGGCAGTCGCTGGGGGCATTCTCACCGCTGCATTTGTGGTGACGGCGATGATCTCCGCAAATTTCAATTTTCTGAACTGGATGGAATAGTCTCGCCGCCGCCATCCGCAGCGGCGCAGAAGCAACTCCCCAAAAGAATCATCACTCCAGACAAGTAAACCCACATGAGGGCCAGCATGAGTGCCCCCACAGATCCATAGATGGCGTTGTAGTTCACAATTTTTGCCACATAGTTTCCAAAAAGGCTCTGTCCGGCTTGCAGGGCGATCGCCACACTGAGAGCGGCCAACCAGACCTGCCGAAAGTAAATCCGCCTCCCAGGAGCCAGCATGTAGAGGGCAACCAAGGCATAAAAAACCAAACCACCCGCAAGGACATAACGACCCGTCGCGTAGAGGAGTGTCATTTCGCCAGATGTCGGCAACGGCAGAATGCCGCCCAACCAATCCTGCGCGGCGAGGAGTGTTTTGAGAATCGCCTGCAAAATCGCCGGCACCAACAAACCCAATCCCAGCGCGCTGGCCACGACGCCCATCATGAGAAGATTTTTCACTGGAAGCTTCCACCACGGGAGCAATGTCCGGTGCCAGGCCCGGTTCACACCCTGCACGAGAGCCTGAAAGAACCGCAACGCACTCCACACAAGCACAAGCAAAGAGGCCAACCCCACACCGCCACGCGCCCGCTGGAGTGACTCCGACATTTTCCAAACCAAGTCCCGCTGCCCGTCATCCATCGGAAAGATTTTCTCCGCCGCCGAAATCGCTGAGACCGGATCGACAAACACCGAACCGACCGTGAGCAAAAGCGCAAAGAGCGGAAACAACGAAAACAACGCATAGTAAGCAAACGAAGCCGCACGCTGTTCCCCCTCGATCTCGCCAAAAAGCGAAACCGCCGCACAAGTCACACGCCATGGCTGTGAAAGGAAGGAAATCACGCAGGAAAAAGTAACTCCGCAGACTGGATTTTGGACAGAATTAACGGAATCGATGCAATTTTTACAATAGGTGCGGTGTGTTAACGGAGCGGTTCAGTCTTGGGTCAAGCAGGAGGTTGACCGTCCAAGGCCACCCGCTCGTTCCACCAAAGTGGAGGGCTCGATAGGCAGCGCATTTGAAATGTCTGCAGCCGGGCAAACAAAAACGCGGGTGATCCGAGGACCACCCGCGCCTTTCTTTGGAAGGAAATTTTCTAAAATTTCTTAGAGGGCGACTTCGACAGTGAGGGATTTTTTCTCACCGTCTTTAGTTCCATTTTTTTCCTTGGATTTGTCACTACCGCCGCATCCACCTCCGGGGCAGGATTGAGCCATAACAGCTGATGCGGAGAAGGCGACGACAACTGCAGCGAGGAGTGCGATTTTTTTCATAAGGCTTTAAAGCTCGCGCTGCCGGGCACAAAGTCAAATGGATTTTTCAAAATTTTTAAGCACGGCTCATGTAAGTGCCATCGACGGTGCTGACCTTGATCAGTTCGCCTTCCTTGATGAAGAGCGGGACATTGATGATCTTACCGGTTTCGAGGGTGGCGGGCTTTTGAACATTGTTTGCCGAGTCGCCGCGGATGCCTTCGGCGGATTCGACCACTTTGAGAACGACCGAGGAGGGCAGTTCGATCTGGGCAGGGCGACCTTCAATGCTGAGAACTTCGACCTTCAGGTTTTCGACGAGATACTGCTTGGAATCGCCGATGAGCGACTCGTTGAGCGTGATCGTCTCGTAAGTGGCGGGGTCCATGAAATGGTAGCCCTGATGGTCGCTGTAGCTAAATTCAAGCGGTTGGCGGTTTACATCCACGACATCCACTTTTTCTGTGGAGGAGAAGCGGATATCGGCCGATTTACCGGTTCCGATGTAGCGGATGATGCACTGAACAAAAGCGCGAAGGTTTCCGGGCGTGCGGTGGTGGATGTCGAGAACGATGGCGGGGTTTCCGTTGTAGCGGATGGCCATTCCTTTGCGGAGATCATTGGCGGCTGGCATAGAGTGAACGCCTACTAATAAACCCGCACGGGCTTTTGACAAGGCACGAAATCAGCCTGAGGACAGCTCTTGGCACGCTGCGTTCTTGGAAACATAATCGCGCATCAGGCCATGGGCGGGCTTCCGGAGTTCGGGATCCTCGGCGATCACCTCTAAGGCAACCCGGCGCGCCTCGGCCATGATATCGGCATCCCTCAGCAAGTCGCCGAGCCCGAGGGATGGCAGGCCGGTCTGGGCGGTGCCTAAAATATCACCCGGCCCGCGCATTTGGAGGTCGGCCTCGGCGATCTCAAAACCATCCGATGTCTTTTCCAGAACCTCCAATTTTTCAAGGGCGGGGCCGTTGGCGCCATCGTGAAGAAGAATGCACCAGGATTTCTCAGGTCCACGGCCGATGCGGCCGCGAAGCTGGTGCATCTGGGAGAGGCCGAAGCGCCCGGCCTCTTCGATGATCATGATGGTGGCATTGGGCACATCGACTCCCACTTCAATAACTGTGGTCGCCACAAGCACGGAGAGGCGACCCTCGCGGAATTCGCGCATCACAGCCTCCTTGGCCTCGGCATCGATTCTTCCATGAACGATGCCAACCGTGGTGGGAGCCAGTAGGGCCCTCCACTTTTCGAACTCGGCCGTGGCAGCTTTGACATCAAGTTTCTCGGATTCCTCGATGAGCGGATACACGATGTAAGCCTGCCTGCCTGCCGCCAATTCACCACGCAGGAAATCCACAATGGCAGGAAGCCTTTCGACATCACGCACAGCGGTGACAATGCGACCGCGACCGGCCGGGCGGTTCTTTAAAATGGAAACATCCAGATCGCCATAGAGCGTCTGAGTGATCGTTCGGGGGATGGGTGTCGCAGTCATCACCAGCACATCGGGGGCATCCGCACGCTCGATCAGCTTGGTGCGCTGGAGCACGCCGAATTTGTGCTGCTCATCGATCACAACCAGTCCCAACTTCTCAAACTCCGCGCTCTCGAAAAGAAGTGCGTGCGTGCCAACGACCAGCGCGGGACCGCTGGGGTTCGATTCAAATAAATCCGGAGCCTTCACGGAATCCTCGCGGCGCGAGGAGGTGCGCAACACAACCGGGATTCCGAGAGGATCCAGGATGCGGCGGAAGTTCAGATAATGCTGCTCGGCCAAAATCTGTGTAGGCGCCATCAAGGCAGCCTGCCAACCCGACTCGTGGGCTTGAATCATGGCCCGCAGAGCCACCATCGTCTTTCCGGAACCGACGTCTCCCTGGAGGAGGCGGTTCATGCGGTGGGCTGTGGCCATATCGTTGGAAATCTCATCCATCACCACACGCTGCGAATCGGTGAGGACGAAAGGCAGGGACTCCTCGACCCTCCGCCAAACAGAACCGTTTCCCGGGCGCGCGAAGCCTCCATTTTTTTTCACCGAGACATGGCGTGAGGCGAGGATGAGCTGAATTCCAAAAAAGACATCTCTCACAAGCTGGCGCCTAGCCTCCTCGCACTCGGCCATATCGACGGGAAAATGAACGGCCCTCCAGACATCCGGCAGGAAGGGCGTTCCTCCCCTCCCCTCTGGCCAAAGGCGGGGAATCGCGCTCAAATCGGTTTCCTCTAGAGCATGGTGGATGAGTTCGCGCAGAACATGGACAGGCAGGCCATCCCCCGCGCCGTGCACGGGTGTGATGCGGTCAAAGTGCAGAGATACCCCGCCTTCGTCCTCGATGACTTCAAATTCGGGATGTTCGATCACCAAGCGCTTCGAGCGCTCGCGGGGCTTACCGTAAACGACGAGGCGATGCCCCCCGAGGATCATTTTTTGCACCCAAGGCATGTTATACCAGCGGAGGGTGATGGGATTGCTGAGGATGCCTCCATTGTCATCCTCGAGAATCACCTCAAAAATCCGGCGCGGGCCGAAACGTTTGTAGCTCGTCTTTTTAACCACGCCATAGAGGCAGACGGCCGTCTCCGAGGGACTGTCCGGAAAGCGGTCGAACTTCCGACGGTCCTCGTAGCGCCTCGGAAAATGGCGCAACAAATCCTCAAGCGTGAGCAAGCCCAAGCGCCGCAAAGCAGCCACGCGAGTGGATGGAACCCAAGGCAATCCTTCCAGCGCTGTCGTCGGAGAAAGCCGGGTCATTCCGCGTGGCGCACCTCGACGATCCTCAACTGCGGCTCGGCCCGACCCTGCCAGACATTCCAGTCCAGCGTGTAGGCGATATCCCACGGCGGTCGCGGCATGGCATTGACCGGGGCATTGAAAAAGATAGCGGGAACACGGCGGCGACCGCACAGAAACTCGATCCGCAGGTGTTTTTCCTTCATGACACGAGGCTCCCCCGCCGGAGCCACGGCGCGCGAGAACATGACGGGCTGGGGATTGGAATTTCCAAATGGCTCCAATAAATCCTGCGACTCCAGCACCGAGGCGTCGATGTCTCCCAGCCCCAACTCGCAATCCAAACGCAAGCGCGGCGCAAGCATTTCCTCGTTGGCAATCGCTTGGGCTGCGGCCTCAAAAGCCTCTCGAAATGCGGGCAGACTCGACTCGCTCAAGGAAATACCTGCCGCCATGTCGTGACCGCCAAATTTTTCCAAGTGCCCGGCGCAATCGCGGAGCATAGCGACCAAGGGTAGCCCCTCGATACTGCGTCCACTGCCTTTGCCTGCCCCCGATTCATCGAATCCGATGACGAAGGTCGGACGGTGGTATTGCCGCATGATGCGCGAAGCGACCACACCAAGGACGCCGATGTGCCAATCCCGGCTGCCGGCGACGATCGAAGCCTGAGTGTCAGGATTGAAATTTTTGGCAACCCATTCCTCGGCATCGCGAACGACACGACGCTCCACGCCTTGGCGCTCGCGGTTATGGGCATCCAGTCCCTCCGCAAGACGCGATGCCTCGGCGGGGTCGTCGGCGAGCAGAAGTTGTAGCGCCTCCATGGCAGGGCCGAGACGCCCTGCAGCATTGATCCTCGGCCCCATGCGAAAGCTGATATCCCCCGCTTTGACCGGAGTCGGCACATCAGCCACACGCTGTAGGGCGGCCAATCCCGCCCAGCGGGTGCGCTCCATTTGCCGGAGGCCGTGGCTCACAAAAATCCTGTTCTCCTCCACAAGCGGCACGATGTCGGCGACGGTGGCCAGCGCCACCAGATCGAGATAATCCCTTAAATCGAGATCCTCAAGAGGACGTGCCTTCAAAATGGCGTGTGCTAGCTTGAAAACCACGCCGGCACTGCAGAGATAGTGAAACTCGGCCCCGCACTTCGGATTCACCAGCGCCACGCAGTCCGGGCGCTCGGCCCCCGGTTCATGGTGATCAAGTACAATGACATCGACTCCACGCCGACGGAGTGCGGCAATTTCCCTCACCGAAGTCGTTCCGCAATCAACCGCCAACAGCAATTGCGGCGCGTGCATTTCCAGGCAACGCTCAACCCCGGCCTCGCTGAGACCATAGCCCTCCTCGGCACGCAGGGGCAGGAAACATGGGACCCTGATTCCACAGGCTTTAAAAAAACGCGCCAGAATCGCCAGCGAAGTGATGCCGTCCACATCGTAGTCCCCGTAAAGAACGACCTTCTCGCGGCGATCCATTGCGGCCAGAATCCTTGCCACGGCCACCTCCATTTCTGGCAACTGCTCAGGAGCGCTCAAGGAACGCAGGCGTGGTTTCAGATAGGCTTCGGCGGAGATTCCATCGGCAACCCCGCGTTTCAAAAGCAACTCGGCGAGGAAATCCGGCACATCCGCTTCGTGCCTGACCCGTGAAAGCGATGCGGCATCCGATGCCGCAGGAAAGATCCAGCGCCTTTGCATCGCAATTTCTTAGACTGAAGTCCGGCCTGTTTTGCGTAGAAGACGGCGCTGGAGTTCTTCGAGGCGAGCCACAGCAGGCCCCCACGAAAAATCCGTCTCGCGCAGGCGCTGCGAAAGAATTTCCCATTCTCCCGCCGGCAGGAAGAGAGCGCGCTTCACGACATCGGCGAGTGCGGCGACCGAGTGGCGATAAAAGACAAGGCCGTTCCCGGAACCGGTCACGGGATCAAAGTCCCTCACCAAATCCAGAAGGCCCGGGCAATACTCCAAGACGGGAAGAAGGCCGTTCCTCATCGCAGCAGCCACAAAGGCGCTCCGCGGCTCCAAAGCCCCTGGAACCAAGACAAAATCCCCCGCCGCCAAGACGCGGGCAAGGATTCCCCCATCGACCTCCGGCAAATGCACAAGCCGCTTGGAATGACGCCGGAGGGCAATATCGAGAACCTCGGTGGAGTCATTGGGGACCGGTCCCAGCAAGGCGACACAAAAGTCGGGCGATGGAATCAAATCCAGAGCCTGCAAGAGCAGATCGATGCCCTCACCGCCTGTGGAAATCGAATCCACCACAAAAACACGGGCCGACTTGGGGTCGGAGGAGGGAAAGAATTCGCGGCGCGCGGCAAGGCGCAATTTGGCATCAACTTTCACAACAGGCAGATCCTTTTCATCGAATCCAAATGCGATGGCCTCCAGCTTTGCCGAATGCTCGCGAAGCACGTTTTCGAGACCGCATCCATGCACCGGCGTTTGGGCCTCGGCCAAGAAACGTCCACCTGGAAGCGCAACGGCATCCGCAAAAACAATCCCCGCTTTGAGAAAATTCATGCTGCCGTAGAATTCCAACCCTTCGGCTGAAAAATAGGAGCCTGGCAGATTGGTGAATGCAAAATCATGGCTCCAGAAATTGCCTTGGAAATCGAGCGAGAAAGGTGAAAGCACCGTAGCGACGGGTAGTTTTTGATTCCGAATGAAAACTGCTGCCATCGCGGCCTGCCAGCCGACGAGATGAACAGCATCCGGCAGGTTGAGACGGGCGATCTCCGTCACACATTTGGAAAAGAAAATGAACCGCGCCGCATTGTCCTGGTAGTCACGGCCATCAACGCCATAGAGGCCTGTGCGGTCGAAATACTCCTCCCGCTGGATGAATCGCAGCTTCACGCCCCCCGACCCGGTAGCCTCCCAGACCTCGCAGGACAAAATTTCCGAACCGACCGGGAGCGAGAATCTCGTCTTGGAGCGTTTCGCCCCGAGAGCCTTGTTTTCCCTGACGCAGCGGAAGAACGGGAGAACAACGGTGACCTCGTGACCAGCAGCACCAAGATGGGCGGACAATCCCTCAACAAAATCCGCAAGCCCCCCGGAAGTTGAAACGGGGGACATTTCGCTGGCCGCAATGAGAATCTTCATGAGTGCATCCTGCAAAACCCCGGACCCGGAAGTCGATTGAAAACAAAAAAACCCGCCGAAGCGGGGTTTTCGTAAAAAGTAAAGCGGCCGATTACTTGCCGGCTTTTTCTTCGATGTATTTGATCACATCGCCTACGGACTGAAGTTTTTCGGCGTCCTCATCGGGAACTTCAACCGAGAATTCCTCCTCGAAGGCCATGACGAGCTCGACGGTATCGAGGCTGTCGGCGCC
>DGXZ01000046.1:0-71934 GCA_002396485.1 Spartobacteria bacterium UBA5019 | reverse complement strand
CGTTCACTCCGAGTTGCTCGACGATGATATCTTTTACTTTTTCTTCGATGGATTTTTCAGACATGTGATTGAATTAGATTGCAGGTTGTGAGTAATGAGCGGCCTTTCATTTTGCAACAAGAAATTTGAAGCAACCTGAGAGGCGCGCGCAAAACTTGCTGATGCCACAAATAGGTCAAGCGCATTTTTCCATGAAGCCATACGTTTTCGAAAGTTCCACGCCGGTTACGACAACTCCCGAAGCTCTCTATGAGTTCCATGAGAATCCAGGGAACATGACACTTATTGCGCCTCGCTCCTTGGCCGTGCAGGAAATCATCTGCCAGAAGCAAGCCAAGCCTGGAGACACATTCCGCATCCGCGCCACGCAGTTCGGGCTTCCAATCCGCTGGACCGGACAATGGGAGAAAGCCGAAGCGCCGTGCGTACTTGTGGACACAGCACTCAGTTCGCCATTCGCCATTCGCCATCTGGCGGCACAGCCACATCTTCAGCCCACATCCGCAGGGAGCCCTGCTGACCGACCGCGTCGAGTATCTGCTGAAGGGCGGTTTGGTTGGGCGGCTCGTCTCGCGTTGGATTCTGCCTCTGGTCTTCGCCGGGATGTTCCGCTCCCGCCACAAGGCGACTCGGCGGCATTTCTGCAATCAATAGCAGCGCTCGGGAATCAGTCCGCCGCGGGGCTGAGTGAGCCTTCCGACGAACCGCTCCCAGGTCTCCTGGCCCGCCAGAATTTCAATTTCCACTCGCATATAATAAACTGGCACCTCGGGATTCATAATGCGGGGAATGCGGACGGCATCCTTCTCGGTCGTAAGCACGGCATCGAGATTCCGACGGGCGCAGCGGCGGATGAAGCGGTCAACTTCCTTCACCGAGTAGCGGTGGTGGTCGGCGTAACTCTGCGTGAGCTCCAACTCGGCGCCAAGGCCACGGAGTGCGGACTCGAAACTCTCGGGCACAGCGATGCCGCTGAGCGAGCCGATTTTCAGACCTCGCAGAAACTCGAGCGGCTTGACCTCGCCGGTGGAGAAATTGCGCAGATGCTTCGGGCGGTGCGTGCACTCGATGATCTCGGCCGTGCGGTTGTAGCGGCGGATTCTTGAGATGATAGCCGAGTTGTCGCTGCCGTCGCACTTGGTGAGAAAAACATGGGTGGCCCGACGGAGGTTCTCCGGGGGCTCGCGCAGGGTGCCACGGGGCAACATGTATTCGTTGCCAAAGGGCGACTGCCGATCAATGAGAACCACCTCGAGACCGTGCCGCATTTTTACATACTGGAAGCCATCGTCCAGGATGAGGACATCCGAGCCGAATTCCTTGATCGCGTAGATTCCACTCTTCACGCGGTCCCGGTCCACCAGTACCACAACGCCGCGCAGATTGTTCGCGAGCATGAAGGGCTCGTCGCCCGCCGTGCGGGAATCCAGCAACAAGGAAGCTCCATCTGAAACCACACGGGGCACGAACAGCGATTTTCGGCGAGTGAGTTTATCCGCGAGCCTCAAAAAAAACGGTCGTGGCACGCTTTTGTAGCCCCGGCTTAAGATGGCGACCCGGCGCCCGCCCGCTTGAAGCGCCCTCGCCAGCATTTCCACAACGGGGGTTTTTCCGGTCCCACCCACAGTGAGGTTGCCGACGCTGATGACGAGGCAACCGTGCGAGTGGCTCCGAAAAATACGTCCTCGGTAAAGCGCCAGGCGGGCTTGCACAATGACGAGGTAGATTTTTGATAACCCCGAGAGTATCCAGCGCAACGCCCCTGCCCGCCGCCCGTAGCGACGGTCCAGAATGACATCCATCGCGAAGGACTCGAGCCCCTCGATCCAACGCCTCATGCGATTTTCACCCCGGCATTGTCCGCTCGCACCACGACGGCGCAGGCCGATTCGAGTCCGCAAGCCGCGATCATGGCATTTGCAACCTTGTCCGGCCGACGAAGCGCCGCGCAGGCAATCGTCGATCCGGCTCCGCTCAACCATCCCCCGAGAGCCCCGGCCGCACATCCGGCGGCAATGACATCATCGAGAAACGGCATCAGTTTCGCGCGGTAGGGTTGGTGCAGACGATCCTCAAAACAGCCCGCCAGTTTACGGTAGTCGCCGCTGGCAAACGCCCCGGCGATGGCCGCCGCATTTCCAACCGAGAGTGCGGCATCGGAAAGCGGGATTTTTGATGGAAGGATACCACGCGCCTTGGAAGTCTCGAGCTCCATATCGGGAATCAGCAGCACAAAAGCGAGTTCCTCACCGACCGGAAAGCGCTGCAATGGACCGGACTTTGGCGCGATGCAGAATCCCCCAAAAGCTCCAGGCGCGGCATTGTCGGGATGGCCCTCCAATTCCGCGCAGAGTCTGAAGACGTCCTGACGGTCGAGCGGTTTGCCAGCCAGCACATTGAGTCCATGAAGTACGCCAAGTCGCACGGTGACGCTACTACCCAACCCGCGTGATCTCGGCACATCGCCTTCCACGCTCCAGTGGAAAGCAAATTTCTTCACCCCAGAGGCCTGAAAAAATAAATCTGCCGCTGCGCTGGCCATTTCACCGGGATCAGTCCCTTTTCCACGCTCAACGGTGGTCGTATTGTAAATACGCAGAGCGATTCCCATTGCATCAAAACCTGGCCCCAGATTTGCCGTCGTCGCCGGCACTCGCACTTGAACGCATTTCATTTCTTAAAGCATTCTCGAAAAAACCCGCGTCCGGCAACGACAAACCCGAAAAGCAGTGATTGCATCCGGCCATTTTTTATAGCAAAGTCTCCGCTCACAAATCTGGCATGGCAAACGATCAATCAGCTCCCCAAAATGAAGTGATGAACGGCGATGAGGCGGCAATCTTCCTCAAAATGCCTAAATCCACACTCCTGAAACTCTGCAGCGAGGGGCAGTTACCAGGAGTGAAAGTGGGACGCCAGTGGCGATTCAACCGCTTCGCTCTGGAAAATTGGGTGAGGGAACGTGATAGCGAGGCCTTCAACCTGCCGGAAGAATCAGTCGGCGATGCAGTCGAGATCGATTTTCCAGCCAAACTTCAAAGAGCTGAATCCACAGTCGCCCAGCAAATCAAGCCGGTGGTGGAGGAAATGGTCGGATCGGTGGGAGATGATGACTTTGATTCCGTCGGCGAAGTGCGCGAGATTGATAAATTCAGTGGTGTCAGTGAAGTGATCGAAGAACCAGATGAAGAAGCGGCTCCGGCCAAACCGGCAGCAAAGGCCGCCCGCAAAACAGCTGCCCGCTCAACCTCCGCACTCGAGCTCATGGCGCAAATCTCCGAGAAATCACAGAGCAAAAAATCTTCCAAACCGGCTCCGGCATCAAGGGAGCCGAAGATTCGCAAAACGGTGCAGCCCTCAACATCTTCGCGCCCGGCATTCCGCGAAACAACCCGCGAAACGTCTTCTGGCTCGGATGCAGTGGAAATATCGCGTCCCTACAACAAGCCCGGTGCTGTTCCGCTCCCTCCGCCACGCGGTGGTGATCGCTCAGGTGGAGGCATGAACGCCTTTCGGAAACTTGCTTACTGGGTTGTGATTCTAGTCTCTCTTGGAGCCGCAGGATTCGGCATCAAAGAACTCCTGACCCCCGGAGAGCCTGCCCCCTCGCCACTCGCTAAGCCCAAGCCACAACCCAGCCTGCCCGTTCTGCCGGAATTTCAGGCTGTTTATAAGCACAACGACAATGAGGAGTCTTCAAAGGAAAACTTCAGCTTACCACAATCAGCAAGTCCTGCCGCCGCGCCAATGCCTGCCGCTGTGACAGAGGCGATTGCCACACCCACGCCCGTGCCGATTGCCCTCGTGGAGGAGGCAACACCCAAACCTGTGACCCTCACACCAGAAGTGCCCCCCCGTACCGCACCGACTGAGCCAGTTGCGGCAGCGCCTCAAGTCGACCAGAATTTGGAAGCAATAAACCGCCTCCTTCCCAGCCTCATGGAACTCCCCGGCTGTGTGATCACGAGCAACAAAAACGAGATACGCATCAAGTTTGAAGACGGCATCTTCGCGTCCGGAGTAAAAGTGGGCAAGAAAGGCCGCGAGCAACTCACCATCACCGGGGCATTGATCGCCAAGAACGCTCCCGACTTCTGGCTCATCATAGAAGGCCAGACTGACGGCACCGCCATGCGCCAGCAGTCCCCATTCCGCGACAATTACACGCTGGGACTGCGCCGAGCCGTCGCTGCTACTGAAGTGCTGCGCGATACTGGCAACTTTCCAGCAGAGCGCCTGCTTGTGAGTTCCACAGGCGGCATGACACAGCCATTCACAAGCGATGTGCCAAATGCCGCAGCACGCAACCGCACTGTCATTCTCCGCCTCGTTCCAAAGACAGGTCCTGTTCCGCCTTCGATTCAGTAGAACGTTTTTCGGGAGCTGCTCACTCCACTTTAAAAGTCCATTACTTCGCAGGCTCGGCGATTTGCCGCAGAATCATTTTCATCTGGTCGGGATGGATGCCAGGATGGATGGAGAGAATTCTGGCTATCAGGCCTGTGGCTACTGGAGCGGAAAAACTCGTTCCCGCGATACTGCGCATGGTTTTATCCTTCCAAGGTACACGGACTCTAACTCCTCCATGAGCAGCGAACTCGACAAGCGATCCGGCGCGTCTCTGGATTTGCCCACTGGAAACCCCAGAGGAGGAGTCCACCGCCACCACGCTTGAAAAATGTGCCGGCCAAACACGCACGGATGGTCCCCCGTTATTGCAAGCAGCGACGACATGCACACCAGCTAGGTAGGCGGCATCGATCCAGGACTTGAAAGACATCACGGTAAATGGCGAACCACTCGCGCCAAAGCTGCAGTGGATGATATGATAACCACGTGCTATGGCCTCCAATGCCGCTCGGCGAATGATCTCATCACGTCCGTAAGCCTCGCCACCAAGAACGCGAAAGCTACCGATTGTGACACGTGGCGCGGCATGTAAGAGCACAGATGCCACAGCCGTTCCATGGCCGAAGAAATCCATCCCGCCGGCATTTTTTGGAGACTCGCCATTTCGTGCAGTCGCAAAACAGAGATCGTCCTCGAAGTCGGAATCCTGGAATGCGGGATGGAGCCTTTCGATACCTGAATCAAGCACTGCCACTCTTACACCCCGACCGTCTCCACGCTGCACGGCCTCGGGAAAGTCCCGCCAGCAACTAGCTCCGTTCATGACGTGATGGTTGAGCCGACTTGCATCACGAATCCAGCGAGTTGCGAATCCATTAACTCGCCCCAAAGCGTGGCAGCCTGGGAGAGCGTGTCAAAATCGGAATGCAGAAAAGTCTCCTTGTGTGATTTTTTTGGGTTCACATCGAAAAGAACGGCAGAAAAAACTCCCCTGCACCGCTGTGCAAAAAAGACCGGGATCGCAATCATGGCTTTTGTCTTCGCGCCGAGACGCGAATCGACATCCGGACAATACTCGCTTCGGCGTCCAACTTCAGCTTCGCAGATCGAGTCCTCGGTAAAAAAAACCATACTGATCAAACCAGAACTAAGCGGTTGACGAATCTCCCTGAGAAAAAGTTCGGAATTTTCCCCGATACTGAAACAGGGGCGGAGGTCGCGTTTCAGATCATCAACCAACCAGAGCGCTCCTTGATCCGCATCGGCGGCTATCACCGCATCGCGCAGCAAATCAAATCCCCCGGCGCATGGCCATCCGCTCCACTCGCCCCGGCAGATCGCCCCGGCTTGTGCATCCATCCAGGCATCCAGCACGAGGCCGGTTCCGAGAGGAGGCTGGACACTTTCAGGCAATATGGCTGCCAGGATGCTCGAACGCGAGACTTCAGGGATTTCGTTCTTCATTCCAAAGCCTCCCGGGTGGCCCCCTTGGATTCCTGGAGAAGTGAGGCGAGGCGGGCCAGAGCGGCAGGATCGGACCTCAGCTTGCCGAAGAGCTCTTGCACCTCGTCAGGGGCGAGACGACCTAAAGCCATTTCCTGCATGGTTTCGTTAATTTCCTCCTCATCGGAGCGACCAGAAAAACAAGCCAGCGACTCAGCCCGCAAAAACATATCGAGAAGGAACTCGAACAGTTCATCGTCGGGGTGTGATTGAAACAAAAGAGTATCCATCATTTTTCAGAGTGGTTCGACCATTTGACCGCAGGCCTGGATCAATTCCTCCCAACTTGGCGCTTCGCTTCCGTCCACATCGTGGAGAAAAGATTGAACTTTAAGCTTGATGTCGGATCGTAGGGAGGAGAGATGGCGACTCATTTTGGTATCCGACCAAGCAAGAGATCTCGCAAGAATACGCTGATCCACTTTGTGGCCATGCACCAGATGGAGGAGCACTGCGTCCGTAGCTGACAGGGCTTGAAAAGCCTGAATCAGAGCCGAACGCAAGGCCTCGAAAAGCCGGTCATCTTGAACGTAGGGTTCAACCGACTCATCCCATTCAACCAAGGCCTCTTGAAGATCTGAGGCGATGGCGAGATCCATTTTTTGTCCACGCACAAAATCATGATATCGGTTTCTGGCCACAGCACTCATCCAAGTGGCGAGGGAACTGCGTCCCTGACATTTGTTAATCAGAGGCGGGCGACTCAGCGTCCCAACCAGGCAATCGCTCAGAACTTCGACTGCCAGAGTTTCCGCCTCGAGCGAAGATGCGCCCAAATTCTGGAGGTATCCTCGAACCAAAGGAAAAAGCTCCACGTAGACGCGTGCAAGTTCTTCCGTATTCCCCCTCTGGCAAAGCTCCAGACTTGTTTCAATAAACTCTTGTTCGGGGTGCATGACGCAACGTTCTTTTAACTTAAGGCATGCGCGTTTGAAAATAGAATTACTGGCTTTTTTCAATGGCCCACAGAACGTGTCTTTCCAATGAGCCTAGTGGCCCCGGCAAAAAGGCAATGAACTTTGAAATGAATCCCAACGCGCCATTCAGCTACCTCCTGAAAGTGGCAACAGAGGAAATCGAACAAACCTGCTTGGAGCTTCCCGATCCAATTCGCTGCGCCCTGAGCAAGGTGGCCACAGTGTTGGAGGAATTCCCCTCGCCAGCACATGAAGCGGATGGCGTGGACAGCGACCAACTTGGCCTCTTCGAAGGAGCGGAAGCCACGGATCCGGGAAGCCCGCAAATGCCGAGGATCGTTCTGTGGCTTGGAAATCTCTGGGATATGTGTGAGGCCGAGGAGGACGCCTATCGCGAGGAGGTGCGCATCACATTCCTCCATGAACTCGGCCACTACCTCGGACTCGGCGAGGGCGACCTCTCCGAGCGTGGTTTGGAATAAAGCCGGGCCGATCAGTCTCGCCGACACTCCAGAATCCGTGCGGTGTATTTCGCGAGCATGTCGCACTCGAGATTGACCATGTGCCCCGCTTCCAGAGCGCCAAGGTTTGTTGCTGCGGCGGTGTGGGGAATGATCCAGACCGTGAAGGTGTCGGCTCCCACTTCCGCCACGGTGAGACTCACACCATTGATGGCAACCGAACCTTTGTAAGCGAGATAGCAGGCAAACTCCGCAGACATTTCAAAGTCCAAACGCCTATCCGCGCCCTGCCGCACAGCTGATCGAACCTTTGTGGTGGTATCCACATGCCCCTGCACGAAATGCCCGCCCAAGCGCCCATCCGCAGCCAGCGAGCGCTCGAGATTCACCCCCGCCCCGGGAGTGAGCGATTCCAGATTCGTGCGTCGCAGGGTTTCCACAAGAAGATCGAATTCCATTACCGAATCCGCAGTCCGCGTCACCGTGAGACAGCAACCATTCACAGCTACACTGTCGCCAATGCGCACCGTATCGGAAATGTGCGGAGCGCGAACCGCCAATCGAGCCCCCTCGGCACCGATCCTCAGCCACTCGCAGCACCCCGTTTCCTCAACAAGTCCCGTGAACATGTCGCAGACTATCCCTCCCCCCGCTGCCCCCATGCAAATCAAATTCCCACCCACCGCTAAACCAAAAATTTGGACGATCGTTCAAATTTTTTGCCAGCATTTGGAGGTGGGCGGGGTGAGCGGATCTGGTTTGCCGATGGGCGAGGCTGTGTTAGACACGGACTGCCATGTTGAAGCCCACTTTTTTTGCGCGCCGACTTTTTTTTGCCGTTTTGATCTTCTGGGTTTGCTTGGTGGCCTGCTTGCATGGCGCGGACTTGGCAGGGCAGGAGGCAGGCTTTCCGACGCCGCTTGAAAGTTATGCGGATGCGCAGGTGTCGGGCGTGGGTGCAAAGCTGCTCGGGCGCATTCAAGCGGATCCGTTCAATCTGGTGGCAACGCTCATTTTTTTTGCTGCGATCGTGCACACATTTCTTGTGGCTAAATTCCGCGCCGTTTCCCACCGTTTTGAGGTGGAGTGCGAGAAGTTGCTGACCGGGGGCGGGGCGGCGAATTTTCGTCAGATGGACAGGAAGAAATTCCTCTCTGTGGTTTTTCATTTTCTCGGCGAGGTGGAAGCGGTCTTTGGCATCTGGCTTATTCCGCTTGGGCTGGCGATCCTTGTGATGAAGGGGCCGGGCGTGGCTTCGCATTATTTGAGCGGAGTGAACTTCACCGAGCCGATTTTTGTTGTGGTGATCATGGCAATTGCCAGCTCACGCCCAATTCTGCACTTCGCCGAGGGCGCGCTGAAAAAATTTGCCGACCTCGGCAGGGCGACCCCGGCCGCATGGTGGTTTGCCATTCTCACGATCGGCCCACTACTGGGTTCGTTCATCACAGAGCCCGCCGCCATGACGATCTGTGCGCTGCTGCTGGCCGGAAAATTCTACAAACTGAATCCTTCGATGAACCTGCGCTATGTCACGCTGGGATTGCTTTTCGTTCATATTTCGATTGGCGGAACGCTCACACATTTCGCAGCACCTCCCGTCGTAATGGTGGCGAGCAAGTGGAACTGGGACACGCCTTTCATGCTTTTCCACTTCGGCTGGAAAGCTGCTGCCTGCATTCTGATCTCAAACACTCTCGCATTCCTTGTCTTCCGGCGGGAACTCCTCTCAATGAAGACGCCCCTTGCGCACGCTGCGGACATAGGGCCTCGAGTTCCTGTTCAGATCATCTTTTGCCATCTCTTCTTCATCGGATTTGTTGTTTATACCGCCCACTATGCTGCAATGGTGGTTTTTACATACATGTTCTTTCTGGCATTTGTCGCTGCCACGCAGCGGAACCAAGATGCCATCAATCTGCGAGGACCAGTGCTTGTGGGATTTTTCCTTGCCGGCCTTGTCATCCATGGAGGTTGCCAGCAGTGGTGGATCGAACCGGTTCTTACGAGCTTGAATCCGACACAACTCCTTCTCGGGTCGACCGCTCTCACGGCATTCAATGACAATGCGGCTATCACTTATCTGGCATCACTCGTGCCCGGATTCTCGGACCAAGCGAAGCTTGCCGTGGTGGCGGGTGCCGTGGCGGGTGGTGGGCTTACCGTGATCGCCAATGCCCCGAATCCAGCCGGCCAGTCGATTCTGCAATCCCACTTTGGCGCGAACGGCGTCAACGCGCTGAAACTTTTCCTCGCAGCCCTCATTCCGACTGCGATCTGCGTGGCGGTTTTCCTTCTGCTGCTCTGAAGTCTCAGTGCTTCGGCGCCTTCACCGTGCCGGCCTCGAAATCATCGCGGCGGCGCTGGATGATGCGATTGCCGATCTCGAGGACCATTTCCTCGAGGAGGAGCCTCAGATGGCTGCCGGCACGGAAATCCGACGGAGCGATATTTTTCACTCGGTCCGCATGTGTGCAGAGTTGGTAGCACTTTTTGAAACTTGTGCGCGTGGGATCTTCGGGATTGTAAACGGCAATCGCCTGGCCGCCGTTGCGCCGCATAACAGTGAAGCACGGCACATCGGTAGGCCCGTCGCCGACATAAATCATGTTCTGAAAAGGAACCGGACGCAGCGCGGGATCCATGTGGTCATTCACATCCTGATCGAGTTCCAGCATGCCCTTGTTGATGCGGAAGAGAAACTGGGTCTTCTGGGTGTGGCTGATTGCGCGTTTGGGAAATGTGATGCGGTCGTGCTCATCGGTGGCGAATTCACAGCCGAAAATCTTCCGCACATACGGCGCGAGGCGGCTGCCCTCGATGAGTTCCTTCATTCCTGAGGATACTATGTAATGCTCCACCCGAATCCCGTGTGCGGCATGCTCCGGAGTGATCAGCGTGTTTTTGAGGTCCTCGAACATTTCCGGCAAGCCGGGGTAGAATGTGAGACGAGCTCCCAACTCGCGGAGGCGGGCGTTCGTCGGTCGATCAATCTCGAGGCAATCGAGGAGGACCTTCATGTAAGCCAATTCGTGGTCGTAACCCTGCTTTTGAACCAACTCGGCGCAGCGCTTCCAGAAATGGGAGGGGTCGATTCCAAAAACCGGGAAAATCGCCTCCTCCTGCATGTAGATCGGAGACAGTGTTTGATCGTAGTCGTAAACAATCGCAATCGTGTTCTGCGGAACGCTCATAATTTCTGGATGCTTCAAACAGATAGCCGAAGAGTTGGCGACGAGAATCTCAGATTCCAGCCTACATCTCAAACCGCTCCAACTGAAGTGGCGGGCGATCATCCGGAATCCCCCTGCTCCTGCGCCACTCAAGCAGCCAGCGTGCATGGGCGATCTGTTGCTCGAAGGTCGGCGAGGGATGGCTTTTCAAAAACGCCTCATCGGCTGCGGTAATCTCTGGAAGATCAAAAAAATCCCCGCCGGATTGCTCAGGGGATGGAGCGGAGGACGATATTTTTGATTTCTTCGTTGGCATAGCGGTCGAGGATGCCTTGGAACTCTTGCCCCTCGGTATCAATCTTGCAAAGGGAAACGAGATTCAAAATGTCGAGCAAGTCTTTGCCTTGCCTGAAGCGCCCGGGGTTCTTCATGGCGTGGAGTTTGAGGGCGATCAGGTGAAGCGGTTTGGGCAAGTTCAACCGTGCGGTTCCAATGGGACACTCCACCCGTTCGGCGTAGAGTTTTTGGAATGTCGCCGGCGCGACAAGCATGACATCCATCGGAAACAGAGCGGGATCCGGGGGTTCCAGCCTGACAAAATTCTCTGTCTGCCCGATCCACTTATAGCCGATGGACTCGAAGCCAGAGCGCCAAGCGGGTAAGCTATCCACCGTGATCAGAAAATCCACATCAAGGGTTGTCCTGTTGTATCCGTAAAAATTCACCGCATGGCCACCAATCAAAAGAACGGGGATTCCCAGTTTCTCGCTGAGGTTCCCGACACGTTCGAAGATATCCATGGGGGATGGCGAAGCGAAAGGTCTAAACTACTTCGCCAGTCCGAACGCGGCATGGGCGAGTTTGGCGGCGTGCTCGATCTGGGCCTCGTCGATGATGACGGCGATTTTGATTTCTGAAGTGGAGATCATTTGAATGTTCACGCCGCCGTTACCGAGGCACTCGAAGAGTGTGGCGGCGACTCCGGAGTGGGAGCGCATGCCGATTCCGACGACGCTGAGCTTGGCGATGCCGCTTTTTTTGAGAACCTCGCCGGCGGCAACCTCCTTGGCCACGCGGTCGATGACGGCTCCGAGCTTTTCGAGTTCATCGGCACTCATCGTAAAGGAAATGTCAGTCGATCCACTTACGGAGACATTTTGGACGATGACATCGATGATCACATTCGCCTCGGAGAGGGCGGTAAAAATGCAGGAGGCGGTGCCAGGTTTGTCTGGCACTTGGGTAATGGTGACCTTGGCTTGTTTGCGTTCGAGGCTGATGCCGCGCACGACGACATTTTCGAGTCCGATGGATTCTTCTTTCACGATGGTTCCCCTGTTGTTGTTAAAACTGCTGCGCACCTCAAAAGGCACTTTGAATTTTTTTGCGAATTCGACCGAGCGTGACTGCATGACCTTGGATCCGCTGCTGGCCATTTCGAGAAGCTCGTCGTAGGCGATCTCCTCGATCTTCTTGGCATCCGGCACCACGCGCGGGTCGCAGGTGTAAACGCCATCGACATCCGTGTAGATCTCGCACATGTCGGCTTTGAGGGCCGCCGCGATGGCGATAGCGGTGAGGTCGGAGCCGCCGCGCCCAAGTGTGGTGATCTGCCCCTCCAGCGTCTGGCCTTGGAATCCGGCGACGATGCAGACATTGCCCTCCTGAAGAAATTTTCGGACCTGCCGGGGGGCGATATTGGCGATTTTCGCCTTTGTGTGAACACCGCTTGTAATGATTCCCGCTTGGGCGCCGGTGAGCGAGACCGCCTTGCCACCAAGCGCATTGATCGCCATCGCGGTGAGGGCAATTGTGGTCTGCTCGCCGGTGGCGAGGAGAACATCCATTTCCCGTTCAGCGGGTGCGGGTGAGACTTCCTTGGCGAGTTTGATGAGGCCATCGGTGACTCCCGACATGGCTGAAACCACAACGACGACCGAGTTGCCGGCCTGCTGGGTCGCCAGAACGCGCCTTGCGACATTTTGAATCCGCTCGGGATTCCCGACCGAGGTGCCGCCGTATTTTTGAACAATCAGTGCCATGGTGAAAAATCAGCTTTGATCAAGAACAGCACGCACTGCGGCAAGATTGGCATCCGCCTCAGCCGGAGTGAAGCCGCCGAATTTTACGGGGGTCTCGGTATCCTTCAGCCCGTGGCCAGTGACGGTCAGCACGACCTTGGCACCGGGGCGGAGGGGTGAGGCGAAGGGACATGTGCTACAACGCCCGTTGGAGTGGCATTTCAACAATCCAGCAACGCTGGCGGCGCTGGCGGGTTCGACGAAGACGCCTTCATTCGCAGCCAACCAAGCTTGCGCTGCGAGGATTTCCTCATCCGTCACGATATCGATGCAACCACCGGATTCGCTCACGGCATTGTTCGCTCCCTGCCAACTCGCAGGGTTGCCGATGCGGATGGCGGTGGCGATGGTATCAGGCTTCTCAATGGGCTGGTTGTAAAAAATCGGCGCCGATCCGGCTGCCTGAAATCCGGTCATTTTCGGCAGGCGCGTCGAGCGTCCGGCGGCATGGAATTCGCGATAGCCCTTCCAATAGGCGGTGATGTTGCCGGCGTTGCCAATAGGCAGGATATGGATGTCGGGCGCATCGCCGAGATCCTCGATAATTTCAAACGACGCAGTCTTCTGACCTTCTATGCGATGCGGGTTGATGGAATTCACGATCGCCACGCCATCGATGCCGCCGAACTCCCGCACGATGCGCAAGGCGTCGTCGAAATTTCCACGGATCGCCACGACCTTGGCACCATAAACAAAAGCCTGTGCCAGCTTGCCGATGGCGATTTTACCGGCAGGCAAAATCACGGCACACTGGATTCCCGCGCGGGCGGCGTAGGCTGCGGCGGCGGCACTGGTATTTCCCGTGGAGGCGCAGATGACCGTCTTGGCGCCATCCTCAACCGCTTTCGAAATAGCGACCGTCATGCCACGATCCTTAAAGGACCCGGTGGGATTCAGTCCCTCGAATTTGAGATAAACCTCGGCACCGGCTTTTTCGCTGAGGCGTGGCGAATGGATGAGTGGCGTCGAGCCCTCGCTGAGCGAGATCACCGGCGTGGAATCACTCACGGGCAGAAAATGCCGGTAGCGATGAATCACGCCTTTGTCATTGAGCGGCTCGTTCACGAGAAGGCCTCCATGTGAAGCAGGAGTGGCGTTCCTTTCACACAAGGAAGGGATGCCAACTCGTTAGCGGTTTTTTTCATCGATCCGTAGGGTGCATCGTGGAGAGTCAGAATGAGAGGCACGGAGCCGTCCACCAAGCCTTCCGGCTGGATCACAGAAAGGATGCCGATGTCCGCTTTGGCCAAGGTGCCGGCGATCTGCGCCAGCACACCCGGGCGGTCCTCGACGCCAAGACGCAGGTAGTATTTTGAAATCGTATCGTCCACCGGCTTGCACCGTCCATAGAGGCCGTGCGAGGTGAATCCCACGCAGCGGCGGGGCGACTGCATGAAAGCCGCCGCCTCCGCGAGGTCGCCAAGTACGGAACTGGATGTCGGATCCTGCCCCGCCCCGCGTCCGTAAAAAAGAGCATCTCCGACCACATCGCCTTTCACGGCCACGGCATTGAAGACTCCATTCACCGAAGCCAGAACATGGGTTTTTGGGATGAGCGTCGGAACCACACGCACCTCGATGAAGCTGTTTTCATCGGCCTTGATGGATGCGAGCAATTTGATGCGATAGCCGAGTTCGTTGGCAAATTGAATGTCCGCGGCGGTGACTTTTTCGATGCCCTCGACGAGCACATCCTTCGGATCGATCCAGAATCCATAAGCCAGCGAGGCAAGGATGATCGCCTTGTGCGCAGCGTCCCAGCCGTTAACATCCAAAGCAGGATCCGCTTCCGCGTAGCCGAGTTTCTGGGCCTCCGCAAGAACCGGAGCGAAATCGAGCCCCTCATCGGTCATGCGGCTCAGAATGTAGTTACTCGTGCCATTCAAGATCCCATGAATCGCCTCGAAACGATTGCCCACAAAAGCCTCGCGCACGGATTTGATAATGGGAATTCCACCCGCGACGGCCGCCTCGTAGAAGACTGGCACACGTTTTTCTGCAGCGAGTTGAAAAATTTCATGCCCGTGCTCGGCAAGGAGCGCCTTGTTTCCGGTGATGACGATCTTGCCAGCGGCGATGGCTTTTTTGACGAAGGCAAGAGGAATATCGATACCGCCCATGAGCTCCACCACGACATAAATCGAAGGATCGGCCAGCAACTCGTCCGGCGAGTCTGTGAAAAGCTCCGCAGGCGCCTGCACATCGCGCGTCTTCGAGAGGTCGCGCACAGCGATCTTGCGCACTTCGAATTGAACACCAATCCGCTGCTCCAAAAGAGCGGCATTGCGGAGGAGGTTTTTATAAACCCCGGCTCCAACCGTTCCAAACCCTGCCAATCCTATGCCGATTCTTTGAGTCATTGAGAGCGGGGAATATCAGCGTCCCCGCATTGGACTGTAAAGACAGAACACGCCACAGATTGTAGGAAAAGGAAGCAGACTTTAAAAAGCCTTGGGAACCCAGCCTTGACCTGCGTGCAAGAACTGAAAGAGGCTCAGGCAGTGAAATCCTCGCTCGCCACTCTAGGCTGCCTTCTTTCAATGGTTCTGCTTGCCTCGGCGCAGAATCAAACGCCGCAAGATGTCGCAGGTCCGTTTTTGCAACGCGAGACGCTCACCGGCGAGTGGTTTGGCCAAGGTGCCGCGATGTCGGATCGCGGCGTGGAAGTTTTTGCCAACTATACGGCGGAAGTCTGGGGTAACACTGCGGGAGGGCTTCGCACAGGATCAGTTTATAGCGGGTTGCTGGATTTTGGGTCAGAGCTGGATTTGGAAAAGCTCATCGGCTGGCGTGGGGCGAGAGCCAGCACAACATGGCTCTGGCTGAGCGGCAGGGATGCGAGCCAGGATCTGGTCGGCAACTTTCTGACAATTTCGAACATTGCCGGATTTGACACGCTCCGGTGTGCGGAGCTTTGGCTGGAACAGGATCTTCTGGATGAACAGATCTCCCTCCGCGTCGGGCAAATCACAGCCGACTCGGAGTTTCTTGTCTCAGATTACGGCGGTCTTTTTATCAACGCGGAATTCGGTTGGTGTGCGCTGGTGGGTTCCAACATGCCGAACGGCGGCGCGGCATTTCCAGTCGGCGCTCCGGGGCTGAGGCTGGCCTACTCGCCAAACGAGTCCTTCACTTTTCTCTCGGGGGCTTACCAGGGAAATGTCTTTGCGCAGGATGTGAACCGCTACGGATTCCGCTGGAGGTTGGATGCCCAAAATGGATTCACTTGGATGAACGAAGCGCAGTTTTACTGGGGCAAGTCGGATGCCTGCCGAGTGCTGCCTGGTTTTTTAAAGCTCGGGGCATGGCTTCAAAGCGGGCAATATGCAGATGCGCTTGCGGAATCAACCTCGTCCGGCAATTCGGGCTATTATCTGGTGCTCGATCAAATGCTGTTCCGTGAAAATGCGGAGGACGACCCCAAGAGCGATGAGGGACTTGGGGTTTTTGGCCGCACCGGTTTTACCCCGCCCGACAGGAACGCTGTGGATTTTTTCTTTGATATGGGCTTCGCCTACAAAGGCCCGATACCCGGCCGAAGCGATGATTCCATCGGTCTGGCCTATGGCTTCGCCGCACTGAGTCCCGACGCGCGCAAGGATATCGGAGCAGCTGGCGGGGACGGCGCGGTGTCCGAGATGGTCCTTGAAGCCACCTACCAATGCGTGCTTGCTCCGTGGTGCATCCTTCAACCGGATGCCCAGCTCATCGTGAATCCGGGCGGGGACAATGCGGCACCAAATGCGTTCGTGATTGGAGCCCGACTGGCTATTATTTTTTAGCAACCATGATTCGAAACGTGCTTCTCGACTGGTCCGGCACACTGGCGGACGATCTCGCCGCCGTGCTTGAGGCCACGAACCTGATCTTTGCCGAGTATGGAAGGGATGCGCTGACGCTGGAGGAATTCCGCGAGCACTTCCGCCTGCCGTTTTCAGGATTCTACGCAAACCTCCTGCCAGACGCCACGGCCGAGGGTTTGGAGGCGCTTTACGAGCGATTTTTCCTGGGTTTGAATGACAAGATCGAACTTCTGCCTGGGGCGCTGGATTTTCTCAGATTCTGCCGCGCCACGGACCGGAGGACGTTTTTGCTCAGCACGATCAAAACCTCGCATTTCAAAATCCAAGCCGGCCGCCTCGGCGTCGAACAATATTTCGAGATCGCCTACACCGAGATCATGGACAAGCGGGAAAAGATCCGCGAAATCCTCGACATCCACTCGCTTGACCCGAAGGAAACGATGTTCGTCGGCGACATGGTGCATGATATCGAAACCGCCCGCCACGGAGGCGTGCTGGATGTCGCCGTGCTTTCAGGGTTTGACCGTATCGAAAAACTCATCCCGGCACGCCCGACGATCATCGCCCGCGACATTGCAGCCGTGCAGCGGTTGCTGTGAGGCTGAAAGGATCAGAATGAAGCGAAACGTCGACCAAGAAAAGAGGCATTCTGCAAGGCGCGGATGGTCCTATGGCAGTCACAAAGCTGCGTTTGTGCCATGAGCGAAATTCTCATCGATTCGCTGCGGGTTAAAACTTGGATCGGCGTGCCCGATGCAGAGCGGATGGAGTCTCAGGAAATCGAAATTGATATCCGCATCCGGCCGACGAGGAATTTCGCGGAAATGTACGACGACATCTACCTCACGGTGGACTATGCCGCCGTCTGCCAGCGCGTCTCCGAGCTAGCCCGAGAGCGCCCGAGACGCCTCATCGAGTCACTCGCCCAGGAAATCAGCGACATGATTTTAAATGAATTCGGAGCGACTTCGGCAGAGGTCGAAATTCGAAAATTCATCCTGTCGGAAACGAGACATGTTGCTGTGCGATGCGTAAGCCAAGCCGTAAGAGACGCAGCCTTCTGAAAGGCGTAAGGATGAAATCTTCAGCTTATCCGTGCGACCCCCGTGAGAAGTTCGCAATCGCTTAAATAATATCAATGTTTTCTAATTAATAGACTTTAAAAGGTGCAGGCTTTGATTGATATTGGGAGCGTATGAGAACACTACCCAAACTTGGAGAGGAAATCGTGGAACAAATTGAAGCGGCATGGAAACTTCCGCAAAGTGATTGGGCGCGCAAACCTGCCGTGAGAGGAGCTGTGGCCAAAGAGTTTTGGGAGCGACTTGGGGAAGGAAAGTTCCGGCAAGCGCGGGACGTGCAGTCGTGGATCAAGAAAAAAACACGCAAAACCCTGACCGAAAGCGGAGTGCGACAAATGATCCGGCGTTTGGGAGGACAGTTAAAAGTGCCACGCAAAAGCCATGTGAAAAAGGATACGAAGGCTGCGGAGGTGTTTCGCGTCGAGTTGAGTGGTAAGATTGCAAATGTTGTGGGAGAGAATCCTCAAAAGCCATTGCGCATTTGGGTATTGGACGAGCATCGTTATGGGCTTTTACCGGTGATTCGGCGTCTATGGGCCAAGCGCGGAGTGAGGGTTCATGCACCTTAGAAGACCAACTACAAGTGGGGATATTTGCATGAGGCATTGGAGGTCGATGGCAGGCACTCGGTGGAGTTGCTCTTTACGCCAACAATCAGGATGTTCATGCGGTATTTTTGAAGCAAATTGCTGAAAGCGATCCACAATCAATGCATGTGGTGATCATGGATCAAGCTGGGTTCCACATGAAAGAGGAGGATCAACGCATTCCATCCAATATTCGAGTCTTGCCGCCGTATTGTCCAGAGCTCAATCCCGCTGAATGGTTCGGTCGAGTAGTCAAGGCACCAACTGTGAACCGGATTTATGAGAGTCTGGAGCGCCTGGAGAACCATTTGATTGCTGTCGCCAGACGCTGGAGCACCCCCGATCAAGTGGGGACTTTGATTCACAAATGAATGAGGGATCAAGTAAACGCTATCCCCACAACATAAAGTCTATTAGCTAACAGACATTGGTATCAGTCAAAAGTCAGCCCTCCAATAAAACTCGCATAGCTCGCCGAAAATGAGGGATTGCCAACAAGCATGAAGCAAACACTGCGTACTTTTGGGGGCGCAGCAAAGCCCCTCCCCTCCGCGCCCTTCCAACAGAGATCCAACTACCTATGGAGAGGAAAACTATTTCCGCGGCCTAATCGCAGGAACGATCGGAAGCGCCTGAAATCTTACCTCTGCTGAGCCATGCGATGAGGGTGAGTGCTATCCAGCCGAGAGCAAAGGCGATTGGCAAGCTGAGCAGGGCTTTTCCAAAAATGGCGTCTTCCGAGGTGACAGAGCCGGAGGCGCGGATGCTCGAGACCAGTCTTGCAAAGCAAATGCCTGCAAGGGCGTAGCCGATGTTCAAAGCCATTCCGCGAAAGCTCAAGACCGTGGCGCGCAGGGCGGAATCCGTCCATTGGTTCAGGTAGCTTGAAACGAAATAGGACATCATCGGCATGGAAAGCCCGAGGGGGATCACAACCCACACTCCCCAAACTGGCGTGGCGAGGCACAGACCGAGGAGGCCGGAAAAAATCAGCGCCGCAAGCAAGGAGAAGACACTCGCTGGAGTGAGCTTGGATGCCATGCGCCTAGCGAGGGCTGCGGCCAAGAATCCCAGCAAGGCATAGGACGAACCCAGAAAACCATTTACGAATTCCGGGATCGCGATGAGCCGATAGTAATTGCTACCAAAAGTGAGGAACAAGCGCACGAGCGAATCAAACAAAATGGCGCAAAGCAAAAGCAGTCGAACCCGTTTGTCGAAGAAAACGAAACGCGCAGCGGTCAAGATATTGCCGAGTGCCTCGCGCATGGGATGACGCACCGACTCGGACTCGCTAACGGCGGGAGGTTCTCGCATGGCACAAGCGCAGATCAATGCCGGCACGGAGGTGGCCAGTGTCAGATAAATCGGCCATCGAGTGGTATTACCAATGCCACCGCTCCAGCCGAGCAGGTTTGCAGCCGCTTCCCAAAAATGGCGGTCGAAGGCCAAGGCACCGAGAATCATGGCGACAAAAAACCCGCCGGATGACCACCTCATAAGGTTTGCCAAGACGCTTCGCCACCGTTCATCTCGACCCTCGGCAGCCAGCGAGTCGTAGGCGAGCGCCTCATCCGCACCGCTCGCACAGGCCTCAGCCGCGCCGCTCAGGATTCGATTGAGAACCAGTAGCGGGAAAAGCCACGCTCCCGTGGGAGCAAAAGCAAAAACGGTCATTTCTCCGACCATGAGGGCTCCAGAGAGTATCACCATCCATCGCCTGCCGATGACATCTGCCAAGGCTCCAGATGGAATTTCCAGCAGAAGAATCGTCACCGCCCAGATCACATTCAGCGTCGCATATTGCTCCAAACTCAAACCAAGATCCAAAAAAAGAACGCCAAGAACTGGGTAATAGAAGCGCGCATTGAAGAAGACGCGAAAAGCAATGAAGAGCGGAATATTCCGACTCACAATGCGAGAACTGGTATGCGATTCAGAGTGGCCATGCACGCAACCTGCGACATCGGCTTAAATTTGGCAGGGGCCGGAACTTTTTGAAAAAGGGTGAGGAATTCTTCTCCACCGCACTCGTAATGAACCATAGCGAGATCCCAGCTTTTGTTGGCTTCGCGCATGTTTGTGTAAATCCCGTACATCCCGCGGCATTATTTCTTGCCGAGAATGGACGTGCGATGAAATTCGCCATTTTTCACATTCGCAGGTAGATTGATCCCATGAATCTGTCGCTCTTCGTCTCGGCACTTCTTCTCGCAGGGATTTCTCTTGCCTTTCTGGGCTGCAAGACATCCCGCTCGGGTTATGAGTCAGCGCCCTACTCCGTAGTGCTCTCAAATGGTGACTACGAACTTCGGGATTACCCGGAATTGGCAATTGTACAAACACCGATGCCGGATTCGGAAGGCAATGATGGCAATGCCGGATTCGGAAAACTTTTTCGCTACATCTCAGGCAACAACAAAAGCCAGAAATCGATTGCGATGACCACGCCCGTCTTCATTTCTCAAGCCCCCCGCACGATGGCATTTGTCCTGCCGGCGAAGTCGTCTGCCGAACAAGCCCCCGCGCCGCTGGACTCCTCGTTGAGCCTTAAAAAAATCCCCGCAGGCCGCTTCGCCGTTCTTCGATTCAGCGGCGCTCGATCTGCGGCAAAGGAATCGCAATCCATCGCTCTCCTCAAGACCTGGATCGCCGAGAAGGGTCTCGTGGCATTAGAATCACCGGTCTTCGGGTATTTCGACCCACCGTGGACTCCCTCTTTTCTGCGGCGTAACGAGGTGATGCTGCGCCTTATGCCGAAACAATAGCCTGCCGCAGAAAGACCCCCAGCTAATCAACAACTCTCTGATAGCCAGCCCACTAGCAGACACGAGTCACAATGTGGGCGGTTGAATGATCTAAACTCCTCACACCAGCGCAGTGGCCATGGCGTAGGGGACGGGGAGGGGGATTTCGAAGGTCGGTCTGACTTTTTTTGCCAACTTGGCGAGCCATTCGTGTGTCGGGCAGGAGTAATCGTGGATCGTGAGCAGAGAGCCGACGGGCGAGGGAGCGAGGGAGTAGCGGTCGATTTGGATTTTAACCGGGTTGGGGTCGCCTTGCATGGCGAGGGTCACCGAGGCGCGTTTGTTCGGGGTATCGAGTTCGATGTTTTGAACGGAGCCGATGCCGCCGAGGTGTTTTTCCAATTCGGATTTGAGAAATGAGATGACGATGCCGTCGGTGGAGCCTCCGAGGGCGCTGAGGAAGTTTGCGATCATGGGAATATTCGAGCCAGTATGGGAGCGAATCCAATCAAGGGAAGAAGGAAGTCGAGCGGGGAGATCCGCCGAAGGGTTGGGTTTTTCAAAAAATCTGCAGCTTGTGGCATTGATGTAAAATCCATATGAAATCCTGCCATGAGCGACCTCGCCTCCTTGCACAAGAGCCTTCATGCCGCCGTCAAAGCCCGTCTCGACATTGTGGCCGACCAAGCCTTCCGTGACCGTGATGCAGCGGCCCATCTGGAGGCGCTGAAATCAGCAGCGGCACAACTCGACGGACTTGTTATGAGCCTCCCACCGGATACCGACCCCACACTCCGCCACTACCTGGAGCGCCAGAGCTACACTAAGGCTCTGGCTTGGTTGGAGAAGGCGTGACCACCCCCTTCTCAGCCCGGATCGACCTTGCCGCGACGCTGCAGAGCGGGCAGGTTTTTCACTGGAACCAGAATGCAGACGCCTCCTGGAGTGGGCTCATCGGGTCTATGCCAGTGCGGGTTTCAGAAAAAAACCGGTGTCTTGTGGTGCATGAAGGAGACCACGGAACGATCGCGAGGCATTTTGCTTTGGATCATCCACTGGAGCAAATTGCTGCCGCATTTCCAAACGACCCGATGAGCCAAGCGGCGCTCTCCGCTTGCGAGGGAATGCGCATCCTCCGTCAGCCGCGCTGGGAGTGCACGGCGACATTCATTACAAGTTCAATGAAGCAAGTCGCCCACATCCGCTCCATGTCGTTGGCTATCCGGGAAAGAATCGGCACACGCCCGGAAGGTTCAAAAATACAGGCCTATCCCTCGTTCGAGAAATTGGCCGGATCAACGGAGTCAGTCCTCCGTGATTGCGGACTGGGCTACCGTGCCGCGAATTTGCTTCAAACCGCCCGCATTCTCGCCGAGGACAGACTGAACCTGGATACGATCGCCAAACAAAAAACGCCTATGCTGCGCAAATCCCTCACGACACTTCCGGGAGTGGGCGTGAAGGTGGCCAATTGCATCCTGCTCTTCGCCTACGAGCGGCTCGATGCCGTTCCGATCGATACATGGATTCACCGCATCTTGCTTACGATGCGCGGAGGACGACATGGCACTGCGACGGAACTCGCCAACTACGCCCGGAGGCGGCTGGGCCCCTATGCGGGCTATGTCCAACAATACCTCTTCCACCACGCCCGTTCCCTGAAGCGGGCTAAGTCACCAACCTCCGGGATAAACTGAATCCGAGCGTCATTTCGCTCTGGCGATTTTGTCCTGTGGGATGTTTCTCTGGTGCCATGAAATTGATCTCGTGGAACGTCAACGGCATTCGCTCGATACTCGGCAAGGGGTTCATGGATTATCTCGATGCGGAGAAGCCTGATGTGATCTGCCTTCAGGAGGTCAAAGCCCGAGAGGAACAGGTGCCCCGGACCTTCGACGGATACGAGGTTTGCTGGAATGCGGCCATCAAACCAGGCTATTCGGGCACGGCGATTCTCACGCGCACAAAGCCTCGGGCCGTTATGAATGGCATAGGCCGCGAAGAACACGACAAGGAAGGGCGCGTGATCAGCGCCGATATGGGGGATTTTTTCTTGGTGAATGTTTACACGCCCAACTCCAAGCGCGAACTGACTCGACTCGACTACCGCACGAGGGAGTGGACACCGGCATTCATCGACCACCTTGCAACACTCGAAAAAATCAAGCCCGTGATATTCTGTGGCGACATGAATGTGGCACACCGCGAGATCGATCTCGCGAGACCGAAGGACAATAGGCAGAATGCTGGATTCACGATCGAGGAGCGTGAGGCCTTCGACCGCACACTGGCGGCGGGTTTCGTGGATACCTTCCGCCACTTCGAACCGGGCTGCGGACGCTACACCTGGTGGAGCTACCAAAGCGGCGCCCGCGAGAGAAATATTGGTTGGCGCATCGATTATTTCTGTGCCTCAGCTAAGCTCACGCCGACTCTCAAATCCGCATTCATCCACGACCACATTCTAGGCAGCGACCACTGTCCGGTGGGAATTGTTTTGGATGTCTAAACTTTTTTTGAAAAAACTTTGAACACCCCACTCAGGCACAGGTCTAACGTAACAGTTGAGACAACAACTCAGGTCACCGCAGTTCAGTTTTTAATTGTTTTTTCTGAACCACCCAGCGGTGACCTGATCTTTTTGTTGCATTTGTCCCCTTGCAGGGCACCCGTCTCTTGGCTAAGGAGGCGCCATGGATGACACCGTGCTATTGGTAGAAGATGAAACCGACGTGGTGGATTTGCTGCGATACCATTTCAAAAAGTCTGGATTCAAAGTTGAAATAGCGAAATCCGGCGATGCGGGACTTGCTGCCGTGCGCTCCAAAAGGCCCGATGCCGTGGTTCTTGATCTTATGCTTCCCGGTATGACAGGGCTTGAGGTATGCCGCGCCCTGAAAGCCGACAACGAGACCTCAGCCATTCCTGTGCTGATGCTCACAGCCCGCAGCGAGGTGAAGGATCGCGTGGAAGGGCTCGAAATCGGTGCGGATGACTATGTCACCAAGCCATTCAGTCCGAAGGAAGTCGTCCTTCGCGTTCAAGGCCTCTTGCGTCGCATCCGCAGCGCTGCCGAAGAGATGAATTTGCTCGAAGTGGATGGCATCTCCATCGACAAAACAGCGCTCAGAGCCGCCGTAGATGACCAGCGTCTGGACCTCACTACGATCGAGTTTAAGCTCCTGCTGACCCTCATCACCAATCGCGGCAGGATTCTTTCACGCGAATCGCTTCTGAGCGATGTCTGGGGATATTCCACAGGCGCCGACACCCGCACCGTGGATACACACATGCGCCGACTTCGTGAAAAGCTTGGAGATCATGCGGCAAAGGTTGAAACCATCCGAGGCCAAGGCTACCGCTTCAGCGCGCCCCACGCACCCTCTGCGTAATGTGGATTTTGCTTCTTCTGGCAGCCTTGAGTGTGGCGGCATGGCTGATCCTTTATCGATTCATCCGCCCCCTCGAAAGCATTCAGGAGGATATCCAGCGCCTATCCAGCGGGAACTTCCAACTTCCTGCGCTCGGCACCGAGTCTTCGACATACCAAGTCACGGCACAACACATCAGAAAAATCGCTGAAAGGCTCCGTGCGCTTGATGAGCAAACGGTGGAAGGTGGACTGAGTCTGCGCGGCATTCTATCCGGCATGAAGGAAGGGATCGTGATTGCGAGCAGGGAAAAACGAATAACCCTCGTCAACGAATCCCTCGAAGCCTTCTTCCCTGCCGCCAAGTCGCATGTGGGACGCTCCGTGCTCGAGGTCTTCCGTCGCCATGAAATCGAGCAGGCCGTCTCGTCAACGCTCACAGATGGAAGCAAGCGAGACCTTTCTCTGATCTTTGAATTCCCCCAACAGTCGGGGCCGGTTATTCAAAAGCATTTCGACATCCATATCTCGCCGATGTCGAGGGATTCCGAGGAACTCCCCCAGGCTGCGCTTATCGTTTTTCAGGAGGTCACCGCTATCCGCACGTTGGAAGCCGCCCGCCGGGAATTTGTGGCGAATGTTTCGCATGAATTCCGCACCCCTGTTTCTGTGATCAATGGTTATGTAGAAACGCTGCTGGATGGTGCCACGGAGGATCCCGAGATGACCACGGTGTCGCTCCGGGCGATCCATCGCAACGTGCAAAGGCTTTCCCTTCTGCTTGAGGACTTGCTCACCATCTCCAGTATGGAAAGCAAGGGACGGAGGCTATATTTTTCGCGCGTCAATCTCCGCAAGGTCGCTGAGCGTGTTATTGAGAACCTTGAGAGCGGCGGTGCCACAAGGACGGCGGACTTTCAGATCGAGTGGTCGGAGACTGCTGTTTTTGCGGAAGTCGATGAGCACAGGATCGAGCAGGTTTATTGGAATCTTCTGACCAATGCCATCCGCCACGGGGAATCCAATGCACCGCTGATCCAACTCAATGCCCGCCTCGAAAGGGAGTGGGTGGAAATATCGATTACCGACAACGGGACTGGAATTCCACTCGAGGATCAGGCCCACATCTTTGAACGATTCTACCGGGTCCACAAACACCGGGCGCGCGATGCTGGAGGAACAGGACTCGGCCTCTCAATCGTCAAAAACATCATCCTCGCCCATGGCGGCCAAATTTCTCTACGCAGCACGCCAGGCGAGGGCGCGACATTCATCATCCGCCTGCCGGTGTCTCAGAAGGAAACTTCGCCAGCCAAATAAAGAAGCGCAACTTTTCGAGATTCCGGGTGTTGGAGTCCTTGAAGATATGAAACAACTCCACACCCTTCTAGCCATCACAGCCCTCTGCGGCTCGTCACTCGTCGCTACCGCCCAACAACCCATCACCAAGCCCAGCGCAGCGGATTCTCAAAAACAGGGGTCGGGGGAATGGAGGAAACAGCGGGAATTTATCGAGGGTCTTCCCGAGGATGTCCGCAACCGATTCAAGGAAGCACGGGAGGAGGCGATGAAGGATCCGAAAATCCAAGCACTGCGTGAAAAGGCCGAGGCAGCGGCAAAGGAATTGCGCGATGCCATGAGAGATGCCATCTCAACGAAGGACCCCGACCTCGCGGCACAACTCGGAGAGGCCCTCAAAGGGAAGGAAAAGGAGTCTGGGACCAAGGAAAAAAAACACCGCCCAGCCGGGCAGATCGAGGAAGCCATGCAGAAACTGCCAGCCGCCGAGCGCGACCGCCTCAAAGCCGCCCGCGAAATTGCCAAACAAGCACCATCTGTTCAATCCGCGGAAGCCGCTATGAAAGCAGCTCAGACGCCCGAAGCCCGTCGCGATGCCGCCAAGAATTTCCAGAAGGCCATGCGCGATGCCATGCTCACCGCAGACCCGTCACTTGCCGACATTCTTGATAAAATCAAAACTGCAAAGCCAGACGCTGCGCAGACTTCGACCACCGAAATGTCGCAGTAACGCTACCCGTCTATCGGCTGTTTCACTTCCTTGGAATCACGGGAACTGGAGCCGTCCGGTTGGGATTCAGGCGCAACCCTGACATCAGTCTGCTTTTGATTACGCCAGCTCCCGTCTTTGAGCATGCGCGTGTAAGGTCCATTGACTGGCTGCGGAGAGTAAAGATCTCTACGATTTTGGATGGTGGTGCAGGAGGTGAGAAGCGAGACGGCCAGAGTGGCAACAATGAGGGCAAGTTTCATTTTTTCCATCTAGAACCCACAGCACGGGAGGTGTCAAGAATGCGAATTTCTGATTTCATGAAGCTCGGCGGCGGGCTATCAGCTTGCCCCGCGCTTCACATGGAACTCACAGATAAATTCCTCGTCTCACTCGGCGGTTGGCCGGTCTTCAAAGAGGCGAAGGCCATTCGCGACGCCGGACGTATCAGCGAAGCCACTTACGAGCCCCCGATGCTGAAGGGTCGCATCAGCGAGGGCGGACGGGAATTTTTGACAGGGCTCAAAATCAAAAATCCGGTGGATATCGAAAATCTCTGTCCGTGCCGGGACTCCCGCAAGCGAGGGCTCATCTGCGCCCACTCCATCGCCACCGCGCTCGAGATCATCGCCCCGGCTCCAAAGCGTGCGAATCCTGTCCATGCGCCGGTCATGGGCACTCCGGCATGCACTACTACATCCGAGCCACCACGCGTGGAATTTGCCATCGAGGGCTCGCTACGCCACCTCGAGGGGGCGATTTCGTTTCATTACTCACAGCCAGGCGTCCAGAATCCATCGGCAGAGGCCACAGCGCTTGCCAGACTCGTAGGCTGCGGATTCGAAAACGACAAAGGTAAGGCAGTCTTGCGTGGCGAGGATGCCGTAGTGAAGTTTTTTGCCTCCGAGCTGCCACGCCTTAAAAAAGAATGGAGCGTCCAGGAGGGTGAGCGATTTCAACATGTCACCAAGGATATCGTCCGCTTCGAACCCCGCTTTGCGCTCAAGGAGCGAAGCGATGGCTGGATGGATTTTCATGTTCACTTCACTGCCGGGAACGAAGCCTTTCTCAGCGCCCAGGACCTGCAACGCCTTCTTCAGAGCGGAAAACCCCAGCTCCGCCTCGCCGATGGACGCATGGCCGTGCCGGATGCCGACCTGGCCACCGACTTGGAGGAGGTTCTTCGAGACTGCGACCCCTCACAGGAACGCGGCACTTACAAGCTGCGCGCATCCCATCGCGGATATATCGAGTCCAGCATTGCCGAGTGGAAGCGGCAAACCCCACCAATCTCTCCAGCGCTAAAAACGGATGCCCTCGGACCACTTCGAGAACGCCTGCGTCCGTATCAGGTGGAGGGCGCGCTCTGGCTTTTGAAAAACGCCCGCAGTGCGTCAGCGGGCCTGCTTGCAGACGAGATGGGCCTTGGAAAAACCATTCAGGCCCTTGCAATGATGGAAGCCTTGCCTGGCCCGCACCTTGTCGTGTGCCCTTCATCGCTTGTCTGGAATTGGACCCGTGAGGCGGCAGCCTTCTGCACCAACCTGCGCGTGCTGGCGATCGAAGGCTCCGGACGCTCGGAGCAATTTTCCAAGATTCCGGAGCACGATCTGGTCATCACCAGCTACGCTTTGTTGCGGCGAGATGCGGAGCAGTACAAATCATTTGTCTTTTCGACGACAACACTCGACGAGGCTCAGCACATCAAAAATCCCAGCAGCCAAAATGCGCGGGCGGCCTGCGCCATCCACTCGAAGGCCCGTTTCATCCTTTCGGGCACTCCACTTGAGAACTCCCTCCGCGACCTCTGGTCTCTCTTTGACTTTCTGATGCCAGGCTATCTCGGCACGAGGAAGGATTTTCAGGATCGCTACGAAAAGCCCCTCGCCGCAGGTGAGTCAGCCGGCATCTGGCCACGACTGCTCCGCCGCGTAAGACCTTGGATGCTCCGCCGCACGAAGTCGGAAATTCTCAAGGAACTCCCTCCCAAGATCGAGCAAGTCGTACAGGTGGAACTCAATCCCGAGCAAAAGGCAGCCTACACGCAACTCCAGATCGCCGCCCGGGCTGAGGTCGATGCCATGCGCGAGTCAGGCGGAGCCTCCCGCATGAAGGTTCTTACCGCTCTCCTGCGTCTGCGGCAGGCGTGTTGCGACCTCCGCCTTTTGAGTAGGGAAACCAATGCGCCCTCGGCGAAAATCGACGCTCTGCTGGAACTTCTCGGCGAAGCGGTGGATGGCGGCCACCGCACGCTCGTCTTCAGCCAATTCACCTCCATGCTCGACCTCATCGCCCCCGCGCTGGATGAGGCTGGCATTACCTGGTGCCGTCTGGATGGTTCCACCAAGGATCGCGCCGCCGTGGTCGAACGCTTCCAATCCGATGCCTCGATCTCTGTTTTTCTCATCAGCCTTAAAGCCGGGGGCGTGGGACTCAATCTGACTGGCGCGGACACAGTCATCCACTTCGACCCCTGGTGGAATCCGGCCGTGGAAGCCCAGGCCACCGACCGCGCCCACCGCATTGGGCAACAAAATGTCGTCACCTCCATCAAACTCATCGCCCGCGACACCGTAGAGGAACGCGTGCTCGAAATGCAGGCCAAAAAGAAAACACTCAGCATGGAACTCTTCGACTCTGATTCCCTTATAGGGTTGAGCGCGGAGCTTGTCGGCGAGCTTATCGGGTGAAACACATTGAGATTCGGAGGAATCCCTGCCAAACTTGACCTATATTTTGATGAAAATCTCTCAAGACTCCTCTCCTACTGCAGCAACCTCCAAACCATCCGCTTCCCAATCCATGGATCTCGAGGTCAAAGACGCCAATCTCATCTTCAATGCGGCTTGGCAGGATTTGGTTGATGAAGTCGGCATAGAGGGCCTCAAGTTTCCGAATGAAGTGATCTGGCTGAACGGCGCTCCCGGGGCCGGCAAAGGAACTCAAACCCGCTTCATCCAAAATTATCGCAGCCTCACCGCCGAGCCAATTGTGGTTAGCTCGCTGCTCCAAAGCCCGGCTGCGCGCAAGCTCATCGATGCCGGAATGATGGTTGGCGACCGGGAGGTTACCGGACTTCTCTTGAGGGCGCTTCTGCATCCAGAAAACCAAACCGGCGTCGTTGTGGATGGCTACCCACGCACGAAAGTGCAGGTCCTCTGCCTGCGCCTTCTTCACGAAAAACTCAATACCCTCCGCCACCAGTATATTGGAACGCCCCTGGCGGCGCAGTTCCGCAAACCGATGTTCCACATCGTTGTGCTGTTCGTGGATGAGGCCGAATCCGTCCGCCGTCAGATTCTCCGTGGCGAACGCGCCCGCGCCCACAATGCTTCCGTGGAGGCCTCCGGAGTTGGCGATATGGTCGAGACGCGCGCCACGGATTTGTCAGATGAGGCCGCCCGCAACCGCTACCGCACTTTCAAGGAGGTCACCTACGAATCGCTGAAAACCCTGCGCCAAGTCTTCCACTACCACTATGTCAACGCCCACGGCACGGTGGATGAAGTGCAGCGCCGCATTCAGGACGAACTCCGCTACCAAAGCTCACTGGAATTAGACCAAAGCACTTTCGATCGGATTTCCCGCATCCCGATTGCCCGCGAACTCAGTATCCACGCCCGGCAGGAACTCGTCATGCGGCTGGACTCCTACAATGCCGAGCACCCCGACCTTTTCGAGCACTCAGTAGCCCTCATCGATGAAAAATTCATGCCCATCATCCGCCGACACAACATGTCCGGCAGGGCACACATCAACTCCGAGAATCCGCTGCTCGCAGACCCTCTCGTGCTGGCCATGATCATCGATATTTTTGCAGACCGAGGCTACGATACCGTCATCGACATCCGCCGCTACAGCGTCCCCAGCAAGGTAAATCCCGAGACTTGGGAAATCGAAAATCGCGAGAAGATCGTATGGCGTTTCATTGTGAACTTCCCCGGATCACGTATCCGGCGCGGCCAATAATGCGGGAGATTTTTTGCCAAAGTGGCTGGAGACGATTCATCGCATTCCATGCTATGATTATTCTGCTTCAGGCTTGCACTCCCCTGTGTTTGCAAGCCGCGGACGCCACGGCGCCACTACGCGTTGGCATTCATGAGAAGCCACCATACGCCTTGAAAAACCCGGATGGCACTTGGACAGGTCTTGCTCCCGGTCTTTGGAAGGGAATCAGCGATGCCACAGGCCTTGGCATTGTGTTTGTGGAACTTCCCTATGAAGACTTGGTGCAGCAGGTGGCGGATGGAAAAATCGACGCTGCGGCGGGGGAGATCGAAGTGACTCCGGAAGCCGAGAAACTCGTGGATTTCACCCAACCGTTCCTCACTTCAAGCCTCTGCATCGCGCTCAGCAAAGTCAGTTGGGAATCGGCTTGGAAAAGCGTGCTGAAAGATTTTTTTAATTGGACCATCGCGAAATATCTCATCGGTATATTTTTAGCCATGCTCGCAATCAGCCTCCTACTCTGGTTTGCAGAACGCCACCATAGAACGGGACACTTTCATGGAGGCATCACTGGCATCGGTTCCGCACTTTGGTTTGCCGCAGTCACAATGACCACTGTCGGCTACGGCGATAAAACCCCGGCAACCATCGCCGGTCGAATCATCGCGGTTTTTTGGATGATCTTCGGCGTGGTGCTTGTCTCAGCTTTTACGGCCACTGTGACATCCAGCATGTCCTCGGTGCAGGTGGCAAACAGCATCGAAAGCGTCTCGGACTTCAACCACCTCTCCTGCGGAGCACTCCGGGGCTCTCTCTCCTCGGATATCCTCCGTCGCATCGGCGTCAGGACACACGAATACGAAAGCATCCCCGAAGCCTTCGATGATCTCGCTGCCGGTAAAATCGAAGCCGTCGTGGGCGACCGCAATACCCTCTCTTATGTGCGGCGTGAATTCGCGGGACGGAAACCGCCAATCCATATCAACATTCCCTCATTCCGCATCCGCGAAGCCTTTCTCGCCATTCCAGTCCGAGAGGGACACGAGAGCTACAAACAAATCAACCAAGCCATGCTGCAATTCACGATGTCCGAGGAGTGGATCGAACTCCTACAGCATTGGATTGGCGAAACCCCGTCTAGATTCTATAAAACACTCTAATTTTCACGCCCGCCCCAGAACATTGACCACCACGGTTCCCCCCATACCCTGCCCAATCTGAAGCGCTATGGACGGCGACCCAGACGGCCGTGATGGGTTTTCTGGCAGCCCAAAGGCAGGGTCGACATTCCTAGGCCAGGCGGGCAATTTTCCAGCCCGCAGCCCCTCACTGAGAAGGCTTGCCTCCAAAAGTCCGGACGCAGCTAAAGCATGGCCGGTCGTTCTTTTCATGGCGGAAATCCAAGGCAGTTGGTCCCCGAAAACCCGACGGACACAGGAAATCTCCGCAGCATCAAAACGGGGCGTTCCTGTAGCATGAAGCGAAATCCAATCCACCGGCAACTCGCGACCTTGCCGCCGCGAGGCTCGATTTTTCGCAGCAACAAGAAGTTCCTCGAGCACACGCGCCTCCGGATCTGGAGCCATAAGATGCCTAGACTCGTTGGCACAAGCGCCCCCGCGCCACTCCGCAAGAGGCAGAGCGCCTCGCATCGAGGCGTGGCTGGCGGATTCCAGAATCACACATGCAGCACCCTCCGCCGGCAGCATTCCCGAGCGGCCTGCACTCAAGGGCCTGCACTCGGCATTTCGCGTCACACTGCCGCCACGTCCCATGGCGGATCTCAGAACGGGTGAAACTGCGGCATCCGCAGCCACCGCCACCACCGCATCGAGCATTCCAGAGGCAACGAGTGAAGCTGCCAGATGGAGAATCTGCGCCCCCGTCGCAGAGGCAGCGTTCAACGAAAAATCCGCGCCTCCAAGACCGTATCGCACTGCAGCAGCAGCTGCAATTGCATTACCCCTCCACCGGCTGATCGAATACGGCGAAAATTTTCCGGACACTGCCACGTCCTCCTCCATCGCCACCAACCCTCCAAGCGAACTTCCACTCACACACCCGATGGCCGGCAGCCGGTGCTTCGCCCCCTCCCCGCGCAGACGATTGCGTTCAGGCGAAAGCCCAGCAGCTCCCCAAGCGCGTTCCATGACGGACAATGCAAGAAGCTGGTGCCGCGCAAGAATGGCGACATCTCCCGCCTCCAATCCCGCAGCCTCCCCCAGAGCTTCCGACTCGGGAAGCCTGCCGCCGATATGCCTGTCGGCGCACAATGCATCAAAAAGCCCGCCCACGGAATCACACCCGCCGACAATAACGCCGCAGGATGTAATAAAAACACGGGGCGGATCAAAAGTGGACAACACACATCATTGATAAATGGCGATTCGCTCCAATTGAACGCAAAAGTGAACCGGGACACCCTTTGCCTCAAAAGCCCATGACACCGGAGCAGGTCCAGGAAAGTGACTTCGAAAAATGCGCTTTTTTCTTGGGTCTCGGCTGAGCCAGGTTTTTACTCCCCCGCCAATGACCGAATCGGAAGCCTACATTGCTTTGAACATGGTACCCCGGATCGGTCCGGTGCGGGTTAGGCGTTTATTGGAAGCCTTCGGGTCGCCCTCGGCAGTGCTAACAGCTCCGATCGCACGTTTGCAAGCGGTGTCAGGAATAGGCCCCGAAGCGGCAAAAGCTCTCACCAATTGGGAGAGTCATGTGGACCTTTCGGGCGAACTCTCCCTCGTCAAGCAACACGGTGCAAAAGTCCTCACGCTCGCGTCGGCGGACTACCCCGCCCTGCTGCGCGAGATTCATGACCCCCCGACTGTTCTTTACATGGTGGGTGAAATTCTGGAACGCGACCGCCATGCCATCGGCGTCATTGGAACACGCAAACCCACTCACTACGCCTCGGATTGCGCAAAAAAACTATCCTACCAGCTCGCTTATGCCGGCGTCACCGTAGTAAGCGGCCTCGCCCGAGGGGTGGATACACTAGCTCATCAGGCTGCTCTCGCAGCAAAAGGCCGGACGATCGGCGTTCTCGGCAGCGGCTTGCTGGAATTCTATCCGCCGGAAAACAAGGAACTCGCCGACAAGATCGCCACAGCAGGCGCGGTCATCACCGAGTTTTCAATGCGCGTTAAAGCCGACCGCCAGACATTTCCCATGCGCAACCGCATCATTAGCGGCTGTTCCTTCGGAGTGCTCGTCGTGGAGGCTGGAGCGAGCAGCGGAGCTCTCATCAGTGCAAACCAGGCCGGCGAGCAAGGACGCTCGATCTACGCGGTTCCCGGCCGCATCGACAACCCGAACGCCATCGGCTCGAACCGCCTCATCCAGCAAGGGGCCAAGCTCATCACCTCTGCCGCCGACATCCTCGACGACATGGGAATCCTCTTCGCCGAGAAACCCCAACTCACCCCAGCACGCGCACCCGAACTCACCGGCAACGAAGCACAAGTTCACGCGGCCATCGGCGAAGACGAAGTCCACATCGACACCATCATCGAGCGCAGCGCCCTCCCAAGCCACAACGTCTCCGCAACCCTCCTCTCCCTCGAAATGAAAAAGCTCGTCCGCCAACTCCCCGGTAGCCGGTTTGTGAGAATTTCGTGATTCCAAATCACCGCAACGGCCCCGAGACATTCCATTTCATGAAAAATTCCGTCCTCATTTTTGGTGACCAGCTCAGCTTACAAAATACGGCGCTTGGGGCGGCAGAATGCGAACGCGATGTCGTTGTGCTGGTGGAGGCAAGGGATTCAGGGAGGGCTCACAAGATCAAGCGGGTGTTTCAATTCACGGCGATGCGCGAGTTTGCCGAATTGCTCCGTGAAAATGGCTGGGAGGTGGATTACCGAAAAATGGGCGAGGCGCCGCAGTTTATCGATGCCTTGAAAGACCATCTGGAGCGGCACAGTCCGGACTCGCTGCTCGTCATGGAGCCGAACAACTGGTCGCAACAGGAGATCTTAAAATCCATCGCCGCGAGCGGGGTCGCGGTTCAGACCACTCCGACCTGCCAATTCATGACCCCGCGCGAGGAGTTTTTTCGTTTTGCCAAAGGCAAGAAGCGACTCCTCATGGAAGCGCACTACCGCCAAGCCCGGAAAAAACTAGGGATTCTCATGCGCGACGATGGAGAGCCCGAGGGTGGCTCGTGGAACTACGATGCCGAGAACCGGAAAACCGTGCGCGATTGGAAAAAGGATGGAGCGCCCAAACCACCACCAGCGATCACTCGCAGACGCAATCAGAGTGCGGTCGCAGCGGCAGTCGCCGCCGAGGTAACGCAGTGGTTTCCGGAGGATGTCGGTCGCGCAGAAGATTGCTGGTTGCCGACCACGCGCGAGGGCGCACTCGAGGCGCTCGAGCAGTTTATCGAGACTCGGCTGCCACTCTTTGGGGATTACCAAGATCTCATGCTTCAGGACTCGCCGACAATGTTTCACAGCCTGATCGCAGCTCCGCTGAATCTTGGCCTTCTCCTCCCGATGGAATGTGTCACTGCGGCCGAGCGGGCCTACAAATTGGGCCACGCTCCTCTCGCCGCAGTCGAAGGTTTTGTACGGCAGATCATCGGCTGGAGGGAATTCGTGAATGGCGTCTATTGGCTGAAAATGCCGGACTATCTGCAAACCAACGGACTCGGTGCGACGCGCAAGCTGCCCGCTTTTTTCTACAGCGCAGAGACGGAAATGAACTGCCTGCGCTGCGTCATCCAAGAAGTCCGCGACACCGCCTACAACCACCACATCCAACGGCTCATGATCCTTGGAAATTTCCTCCTTCTCGCCGGGATTAGCCCGAAGGAGGCGCATGAATGGTTTTTGGAAATGTATGTCGACGCGCACGAGTGGGTCATGGCCGCGAATGTGCTTGGAATGGCGCTACACGCTGATGGCGGCTTCATGGCCACCAAGCCCTACGCTGGATCCGCCGCCTACATTTCAAAGATGGGCAACTACTGCTCCGGCTGCAGCTTCGACCCCAACAAGAAATCCGGCCCCGGCGCGTGCCCTTTCAACCTGCTCTACTGGGACTTCTACGACCGTCACGCCGACCGATTCGCTTCGAATCCCCGCACAAGCATGATGGTCAGCGCTTGGCGCAAACGCCCGGAGGCCGAACGCGAAGCCATACGCCACGAGGCGGCCAAGGTTTTGGCGGGGCTGACCTAATTGACCCGATTGACCGAGTTGAGGGGGAGGCGCTGCGCTTTGTGACGGGAAATTTACAGAGTCGGGTTTGAACTGCGCGGTTGGTGGCGGAATTTTTTCTCCTATGGCTGAACTTTTTGACAAACGGGGCGGTTTCCGGCGACTGCATTCCTTCACCTTGGCGACGATTGTGCAGGTTGAGACCCTACGGTTTTGCCGACGTTTTCTGACGCACGACTCGCGCGAGGCGGACAGGAAGTTTTATGATCCGAAGGGTCGGCAATACGACCAAATGACCCAGGCTGCGCGTAGCGGGCGACAGAATATCATCGAGGGGTCGGAGCGCTCCGCCACCTCGAAGGATACTGAAGTGAAACTCACCGATGTTGCTCGGGCGAGCCTGAGCGAACTGCGCGGCGACTATGAGATTTTTATCCTCGACCAGCAGGAACTGCCTTGGTCAGCTCACTCGTCCGAGGCAAAGGCTGTGAACACCATTTCCCTAGACGATGCAGCGTTCACAGATGACATGGTCCACGAGTCGGCGAAACACGCCCTGGAGCAGCGCAAGAAATATGCGCGCTGGCTGGATTCCAACGATGCAGTAATGGTGGCCAATGCGCTGCTGCTCATCATCGGGCGAGCTTTGAACATGCTGAAAAACCAGATCGAAGCCCAGGGAAAGGCTTTTGAGGAGACAGGCGGCTTCAGCGAGCGCCTCATGACCAAACGCCTCGAAGCTCGCGAAAAAAGCAAAGCCCCATCGCCGGAGTGCCCACAATGCGGCAAACCCATGCGAGAACGCCAGTCAGCGAAAGGCGCCTTCTGGGGCTGCTCGGCGTTTCCGGAGTGCAAAGGAACGCGACCGGGAGAGGCACCTCACTGACCAGGTTGACACATTGACGGCGCGTCAGTGAGGTCAACAAAGTCAACGAGGTCACCTCACGCAGGCTTCTTCGCCGTGCTCTGGATATACAGCTCACGCAGTTGCTTGAAATCAGCCTCCGCAGGCGACTGGGTCATCATCTCGACACCGCGGTTGTTTTTCGGAAACGCGATGACATCACGGATGCTGTCCTCGCCGGCGATGAGCATGACCAGGCGATCCAAGCCGAGAGCGATGCCGCCGTGCGGTGGCGCGCCGAATTGGAAGGCCTTGAGGATGTGGCCGAATAGGAGTTGTTGCTTTTCTTCGTTCACACCGAGCACGCTGAACATCTTCGACTGGAGGTCGGACTCGTGGATTCGCAGGCTGCCGCCGCCGATTTCAACGCCGTTGAGAACGACATCGTAGGCCACGGCACGGATTTTGCCGTATTCGCCGGACTCAAGGAGAGCGAGGTCGTCGGCGCAAGGACGGGTGAACGGGTGGTGGACGGCGTTCCATTTCTGCTCTTCTTCGCTCCAGGCGAGGAGCGGAAAATCGACGACCCAGAGGAAATTGAGGGCGGTCGATCCTTTGAGTGTATCCAGCATATCGGCAACGCGCAGGCGCACGCGGCCGAGTGTTTCGCAGGCGGTTTCCCATTTGTCGGCACCGAACAAAATGAGGTCGCCTTCCTTGATGGCGAGGCGCTCGCTGAGGGCGGCTTTTTCGGCGTCAGTGAAGAATTTGACGATCGGGGATTTCCACTCGCCGTTTTCGACTTTGATGAATGCGAGGCCTTTCGCACCGGCTTGTTTGGCGAGTTCCGTCAGGTTTTCGATCTGGCCGGTGGTGATACAGGCAAGGCCAGTGGCGTTGATGGCCTTCACGACTCCACCGCCATCGAGGGCGCCACGGAAGACCTTGAACTGCGAGCTGCTGAAGATGTCACCGAGATCGGTAATTTCCATGCCGAAGCGGGTGTCCGGCTTGTCGCTGCCGAAGCGCTCCATCGCCTCCTTGTAGGTCAGACGCGGGAATGGCGTTGGAATCTCGATGCCTTTGGTCTCGTGAAACACAGCAGCAAGGACTTTTTCCATGAGGCCGAGGATGTCGTCCTGGGTCACAAACGAGGCCTCGACATCGAGCTGGGTAAACTCCGGCTGGCGGTCGGCGCGGAGGTCTTCATCGCGGAAGCAGCGGGCGACCTGGAAATACTTTTCCACACCGGCGACCATGAGCAGTTGCTTGTATTGCTGCGGGGCCTGCGGGAGGGCATAGAAGGCTCCCGGAGTGAGGCGGGATGGCACAAGGAAGTCACGGGCTCCCTCGGGCGTGCTCTTCGATAGGATCGGAGTTTCAATTTCGAGGAAGCCCTCGGTGTCCATGACATCGCGCATGGTTTTCACAACGCGGTGGCGCAGGCGCAGGTTGCGGCTCATTTGCTCGCGGCGCAGGTCGAGGTAGCGATAGGTGAGGCGGAGGTCTTCGTTTGAAACCTTATCGTCGAGCTGAAATGGCAGCACCTCGGCTGCGTTCAGGATGTCGAGCGTGGAGGCGACGACTTCAATCGCACCCGTAGCCAGCTTCGCGTTCTCGGTCCCAGCCAGGCGTGGAGAGACTTTGCCAGTGACGCGAATGACATCCTCGCTGCGTAGTTCATGGGATTTTTTAGAGGCCTCGGCGTGTTCCTCAGGACGAAAAACCACCTGTGTGATCCCCTCCCGGTCGCGGAGGTCGATGAAAATGAGCCCGCCGTGGTCACGACGCGAGGCGACCCAGCCGCATAGAGTAACTTCGTGGCCGGAGTGTTCGGTGCGGAGGGCATTGCAATGATGGGTGCGGTAGGACATGGAAGTTTTAGGGATTAAGTTTTAAGTTTCGTGGCCAGCGCGCTGTGGTCGAGGGATTCCTCGGTGCGGGTGGAGAGGTGTTTGAGTTTTACGAGCGGCCATTCCTGGCCGACCACGATGGCGTTGCGGGCGCCGAGGTTTTCGGCTTCTTGGAATTGCTTTCCGATTTTGGCGGATTTGAGGGGAAAATCGGTGGAGAGGCCGAGTTCTCGGCAGGATTGGACGATGTGGAGTGCCTCGGTGCGCTTGGATTCATCCGCAATGATGACATAGACGTCGCATGAGGCGGCGAGTGCCGATTGAAGTTGGGCGGCAGAGGCAGGCGTTTCGTCAATGAGGTGGCCGAGCACAACATCGCCCATACCGAATCCGATGGCCGGTAGATCCACATGGCCGTCGCTGAGGCCTTTGATGAGCCCGTCGTAACGGCCGCCGCCCGCCAAGGCGCGCAGGTTTTTGGAGCGGTCGAAAATTTCAAAGACAACTCCCGTGTAATAAGCGAGGCCGCGCACAATCGAGAGGTCGGGCTGCACGAAGCCGGTAAGGCCACGCGCGGCGAGGGCTTCGAGCACAGGAGCAAAAGCCTCGGGACTGCCTCCGGCAATGAAAGCCTTGAGATCGGCAACGGTGAGGCCGGCGGGGGCGAGTTTTGCATTGAGCTTTTCTTCAGTCTCACGCTCAAGCTTGTCAGCGCAGGCGAGCGCGATGCGGGAGGACGCTTCGTCGCAGCCACGTGGTGTCAAAAAATCCATCCACGCCTTGCGGTCGCTGAGGCGCACCACGAAGTTCTCGGCCGTGAAGCCGAACGCCCGCATGAGATCGATCGCCAAGGCTATGATTTCGGCATCCGCCTGCGGCGAACTCTCGCCAATGATGTCCGCATTGAACTGCAAAAACTCGCGCAGGCGGCCTTTCTGCTGGCGCTCGTGGCGGAAGAAATTCGAGACACAAAACCACTTCATCGGCTTGCGATAGTGCTTCTCGCGGGCGGCAACCATCCGCGCAAGGGTGGGAGTCATTTCGGGCCTCAAGGCGACCTCGCGACCACCGCGATCGGTGAACGAATAAAGTTGCTCAAGAATCTCAGCCCCCTCCTCGTTCTTCTTGCGATAGAGGTCCGTGCTTTCGAGCACAGGGCCGTCGAATTCCACAAACCCGTAGCGCTTCGCAACATCACGCCAAGTCGCCACGATGTAGTTCCGTCTGGCACACTCTTCGGGATAAAAATCGCGGAAACCCGGCAATACCTGCATCACGCGACGAACCTCCCTTGAAGCGAAATCCTGAAAATCATCGCGGGACTCTGCCTGTTTCAACCCCTCCTGCAAAGCCGCAAATCAATTCTCACGCGCAATGGCAGGATTTCCCGCGAGCACAACATCCGGCCCGGCGTTCCTCATTACAACGGCCCCGGCCGCGCAAACCGTATTGCGCCGTAGAGTGACACCAGGCCCAATAAAGGCCCCCGCTGCGATCCAGCAGCCGTCCTCGATGGAGATGGGCTTGGTGACGAGATCGAATGTTTCCTTTTTGAATTGGTGCGACCCCGTGCAAAGAAACGCCCGCTGCGAAATGCACACATGCGATCCGATGCGCACTCGGTCCAGACTCAGAATCATCACCTCCTCGCCGATCCAGACATGATCGCCGATTTCGAGACGCCATGGGAAATTGATGTTCACCTGGGAACGGATCACCACACCCCTCCCGAGTTTGGCACCGAATGCGCGCAGGACCGCACAACGGAGGCGGGAGGGCTGGGGAAACCATGGCTCGAAAAAAATCGTCCTTGCAAACCACCACAGCAATTCCTTCCAAAAAGGAACGCCTCGGGAAAATTCAAGATTCTGGTAACGCGAAAGGTCCATGGAAATTGGTTAAATCCGTCGCCAATCAACACCCTCACCCGAGTGCGCGCGATGACAAAAGCAGGATAGTCGAAATTTTCCCCTTGACGAAAACCCGACCCGCCGCCAAATAATTCACCATCTTATCGAGAGTGGCAGAGGGACTGGCCCTATGAAGCCACGGCAACCGCTGAAGTGCGATGTGCAAACATCCCACCCAGGCCCAGGTGCCAAATCCAGCTCGGGGAAATCGCGAAAGCGACGAACCGGGAAAGATGAGAGGGACATTAGCCAATCCGCAGATGTCCTGTCACTCGTCCACTCTCGTTGAGGAATGAAAAATCCGAACATGAGCGAACAACAGACATTCTTTTCAAACCTGAAATGCCGGGAGTGCGGGCGTCTTTATCCGAAAGAGGCAATCCACATCTGCGAGTTTGATTTTGGCCCCCTTGAAGCCGCTTACGACTACGACCTCATTGCCAAGCACATCAACCGAGAGGTCATCGCATCGCGTCCGCAGACGATGTGGCGCTACCGCGAGTTGCTGCCGATCGATGGCCAGCCCACCGTCGGAGCGCAGGTTGGTTTCACCCCGCTTGTCAGGGCCGACCGCCTCGCAAAGGAACTTGGGGTTGAAGAACTTTACATCAAGAACGACACGGTCAACTACCCCACCCTTTCCTTTAAAGACCGCGTGGTATCCGTTGCTCTCAGCCGCGCCTGCGAACTGGGCTTCAAAATCGTCGCCTGCGCCTCCACTGGCAACCTGGCCAACTCCGTGGCTGCCAATGCCGCCGCCGCCGGACTCACCAGTTATGTCCTGATTCCCGCAAATCTGGAAAAAAGCAAAATCGTCGGCTCGCTTGTCTATGGCACACAGGTCATCGGCATCCAAGGTGCCTACGATCAGGTGAACCGCCTGTGCTCCGAAATCGCCGGCAAGTATGGCTGGGGTTTCGTGAATGTGAACCTCCGCCCCTACTACGCGGAGGGATCCAAAAGCATGGGCTTCGAAATCGCCGAGCAACTCGGCTGGAAGCTCCCGCGCCACACAGTCATCCCGATGGCCAGCGGCTCGCTTCTCACCAAGATTCACAAAGCCTACAAGGAATTCATCAAAGTTGGCATCCTCGACGAGCAACCCTTCTCCGTCCACGGGGCGCAAGCCAGCGGATGCTCTCCGATCTCCGAGGCCAAGAAGAAAAACAGCGACATCGTCAAACCGGTCTCAAAACCGGACACTATCGTGAAATCCCTCGCCATCGGCACTCCAGCGGACGGCTATTACGCCATCCGCAGCATGAATGAAACGGGAGGAAGTGCCGACGATTGCTCGGATGAAGAAGTAATTCGCGGCATCCGCGACCTCGCCGAATACGCCGGTATTTTTGCAGAGACCGCCGGAGGCGTGACGGTCGCCTGCGCCCGCAAGCTCATCGAAAGCGGAAAAATTCCGCGCAACGAGAGCATCGTCCTCTGCATCACAGGTCACGGACTCAAAACCCAGGAAGCCATTCACGGCCACTGCGGCGAACCCCGTGTCATCAACCCAAGCCTGCGCGAATTCGAAGCCCTCATCGCCAACGACGCGGCGGTCCTGGAAGGAAGTTTTAAGTCTTAAGTTTGTAAGTTTTAAGACTCACCAACCGACGAGCCAACACCCAAGACAAATAAATCTCCACAACCACTCCACTTAAAACTTAATCCTTAAAACTTAAAACTCCTCACCATGCCCATCCAAGTCCGTATCCCAGCCCCCCTCCGCAAGCTCACCAATGAGCAAGAAGTCGTTCCTACCACCGGTGCAAACATCGGCGAGATTCTTACAAATCTCAATGCCGCCTACCCCGGCCTCTTCGAGCGCATCTGCGACGAGAACGGCAATGTTCGCCGCTTCGTTAACATCTTCGTCAACGACGAGGACATCCGCTTCCTGGAGGAAAAATCCACACCCGTGAAAGAAGGCGACGAGATCAGCATCGTTCCAGCAATCGCTGGGGGTTAGGTCTTCGTTTCAGCAGCAAAACAGCTCTCCCCATGAAAACATCCCGCTCAGCGTTCTTCGCAGCATGTCTGGCACTCGCAGCGCTTCCTGATACGGGAGTTTCTGCAAGCTCGGACAAAGCAAACGAACTCTATCTCGAAAGCTGCGTCTCCTGCCATGCATTCAACCTGGAGGGCGGGCTCGGAGGCAACCTCGCTGATGGCTTGTGGAAGCACGGCAGCACGGATGGCGATATAGCGAGGGTCATCTCTCATGGCCTGCCGGACCTCGGCATGCCTGCCTTTGGGAAGACCCTCTCCGCCGAGCAGATTCGCTCGCTCGTGGTTTTTCTACGGGAAAAGGAAAAGTCCACCAAAACCAAATCCTCGCCACCTCCGCAGCCCAAAGAAGGCGGTGTCGTCAGATCCATCGAGCACGCTTACAAGGTCGAGCCCGTCATTGATGCCGACCTGACAACACCTTGGAGCCTGGCTTTTCTTCCCGATGGAAGCCGCCTCGTGACCGAACGCCCGGGCGCGCTGCGGATCATCGATGCCGATGGAACTCTTCTGCCGGAACCGGTGAATGGAACTCCGCAAGTCATCGAACTGGTTCAGGGCGGAATGCTCGATGTTGCCATATCGCCGGATTACGCGACGGATGGCTGGATTTACCTCGCCTTTGCAGACCCGCTGCCTCGGGACGAAAAACGGGCCATGCTCAAAATCGTGCGGGGGCGCATTCGCGATCATGCCTGGACAGACGAGGAGGTTATTTTTCAAGCCGAGCCGGATTTTTACACGTCTGCTGGAGTGCATTTCGGAACGCGCATGGTTTTTGATGGCGGGTATCTTTATTTTATCGTCGGCGAGCGCGGCGGGAACATGCAGGCTCAAGACACCTCTCGCCCGAATGGAAAAATCTATCGCGTTTATCCAGATGGCCGCATCCCGGAGGACAATCCCTTTGCAGCTGACAAAAAAGCCATACCCGGCATTTGGAGCTACGGACACCGGAATCCGCAGGGGCTCACAATCGACCCGCGCGACCACGCGATCTACTCGACGGAGCACGGCCCGCGCGGCGGGGACGAATTCAACCTCATCCGCAAAGGTGCAAACTACGGCTGGCCAGTCATCTGCCACGGCATGAACTACGATGGCAGCCCGCTCAACGCAGGCCTCACGGCGAAAGAGGGCATGGAACAACCACTCCTGCACTGGACGCCTTCGATCGCGGCCTGTGGCCTCACCTGCTACACGGGCTACAAATTTCCCAACTGGAAATACGACTTCTTCGCCGGTGGCCTACGAGGCGAGCTTCACCGCATCCGGGTCCAAAATGGAAAAGTCGTCGCCGATGAGATTCTGCTTTCCGGTCTCGGCCGCATCCGCGATGTGCGCACCGGACCCGATGGCTTTCTCTACATCGTTCTCAACCAACCCGACCGTATCGTGCGGTTGGTGCCGGCGGAGTGAGAACGCTGGACGGAGCCTTCACACTTGTGGAGCTGCTCGCTGTCTTGGCCGTGGTCGCCATTCTTGCAGCACTCTCGCTGGGCGGCCTCTCGAAACTTGGAGCTTCCTCCGACCGCTCGAAGGCCGTCTCCAACATGCGGCAGATCGGGACAGGGATCACACTTTTCGCCGCTGACAACGATGGCAAACTCCCCGGTCCGCTCTGGCCCGGCCAGTTGGCACAATTCGATCCCGCGCGGAGCGGACGGCTCGTGCGCGAGTTGTCTCCTTTTCTTGGCATTCCCACGCCCACTACGCCAAAAGTCGAAGCCCTCTTCGTCCCGCCCGCCTACCGCAAGTCCGTGAGCGCATCGTTTCTCGATTCCGCAAGAACCTATGTAATGAACATGAGCGTCGTTGATGCCGACCAAACACTCGTTCCATGGGGCAACCTCGCCACATCTCCATCCACTCAGCCGCTCAAACTCGCAACCATCCCGGTTGAAGCCTGGGGATTCTCCGACGCAGACGCCCTCCATCCCCGAGTCGTTGGTACCTCATGGGCAGCAAACACTCCTCCGAAACCGGTCCACACGCCCAAGCGCCTAGCTTGGTTTTTCAATGGATCTGTCGGCCTGGTGGATGACACCGCATTGATTGCGCCTTAGAGTCTCCTAAAAAAAGGGTGAAAAATCGCACTCCGACAGCCATTGTCTAAGATGCCTCAAACCATCACCGACATGCAAAACCCGACACAACGCAAAGGCATCATTCTCGCTGGAGGCTCCGGGACGCGGCTCTATCCGCTCACCATCGCCGTGAGCAAGCAGCTCATGCCCGTGTATGACAAGCCGATGGTTTACTATCCGCTGTCTGTGCTCATGCTGGCAGGCATCCGCGAGATTTTGCTCATTTCCACGCCGGAGGATTTGCCGCTCTTCCAGCGACTGCTGGGTGATGGCAACCAGTTCGGTATTTCGCTGAGCTACGCGGCCCAACCGCGTCCAGAGGGGCTTGCACAGGCATTCCACATCGGTGCCGACTTTGTGAAAAACGCCCCATCCGCCCTCGTGCTGGGTGACAATATTTTCTACGGTCAAAACTTTGTGGAGGCCATCGAAGCCGCTGATGCGCGTCGCGAGGGAGCCACAATTTTCGGCTACCATGTCGCGGAACCGACTGCCTACGGCGTCGTGGAATTCGCACCCGATGGACGCGTCGTCTCGATCGAAGAGAAGCCTGCCAAGCCGAAGTCGAACTTCGCCGTGCCGGGCCTCTATTTCTACGACGACCGCGTAGTCGGCCTCGCGCGCGACTTGAAACCCTCAGCCCGTGGCGAACTCGAAATCACCGACCTCAACCGCCTCTACCTCGAGGAAGGCAAACTCCAAGTCGAGCAACTCGGCCGCGGCACCGCCTGGCTCGACACCGGCACGCATGAATCCCTGATGGAGGCTGCCGAATTCGTCAGTGTCATCGAACGCCGCCAAGGCTTGAAAATCGCCTGTCTCGAGGAAATCGCCCTGCGCAACAAATGGATCGACCAGGCGGGACTGGAAGCCCAGATCGCCCGCCTCGGCAAATCGAGCTACGGAGCGTATCTGCGTCGACTCTTGAAATAAAATCGCGCACCTTGCGAGGACGGGTTTTTAGATTATGGTGCATTTACAAAATGCTTAAGCCTGCGTTCCATCGCGTTCTGTTGGCCCTTTCTCTCGCCATCATCCTGAGTGGATGCGAGTCCGTTTCCTCCACTTCTCAATTTTATCGCCCGAGCACCGCGCAGGTCTTTCCTCCAAAGCCGAAGGATTACAGCGTTCCCATCTTTTCCAAGCCGCCTGACCGTCCCTACAGCGTTATTGGCAGGCTCTCGTTCACCGCCAATTCCAGTTACGGCTTCATGATCCGGGCTATCCAGTATAACGCGCGCCTTCATGGGGGCGATGCCGCCATTATGCTTCACGAGGATACCGAGCAACGGCCCTACAACTATTATGTGCCGGGCTACACATCCTATGTGCCCGTGACCACTTACAGCTTCGGCACGGCCAACTCCAGGTATTGCGGACCAGATGGCCCGGCTCGCCGTTCGGAATACGGCACCAGCACATCCACGACATACCTTCCGACATTCAATCCCGGCTACATGGGCGTGGGAATGCTCACCCTGCGCTCGATCGACGCATCGATCATTCGCTACAGATAAGCTCGGACAATCTTCGGCTCGCAAATACCCTGCGGCTCGGCGAGACTGAGCACAGGGATGCAGAGTTTTATTTCTCATACGGGCGTGTTTGTACCATTGGCCTCGGCGGGTGTGCCGCCGATGTTTTCCTTGCTGGCCTTCATGTTGGTGGGCGTGGTGCTTGCGTCCCTGGTTCTACTGAAGCTGCGGCAGTCCTTGCTCGTCGCCTATTTCCTGTGCGGACTTGCGATCGCGAATACCGGCCTTCTCGAGGCCGTGGCGGGCGAGCAGGCAAGGGAGGCGGTGGCTTCCATGTCGGAGATCGGTGTCATGCTCCTCCTCTTTGTGCTCGGAATGGAATTCTCCCTCGGCGAGTTGAAACACCTGCGGCGGTATGCATTTCTGGGAGGCTCGGTGCAAGTCGGAGTCACGATGCTCGGTGCGGGACTCGTAGCCCGTTCCTTTTTCGGTCTGGATTGGCCGATGGTCGCGGTCGTGGCAGTCGCGTGTGCGCTGAGTTCAACCGCCATCAGTGTGAAGCTCTATCACGACATGGGCATATCGGCGAGTTCCGGCGCCCGCTTTGCCCTCGGGGTGGCAATTTTTCAAGACATCTTTGTCATCCTCTTCCTTGTGCTCATGCCCGCTCTCTTCGTGGTGGGAGGTGAGGGAAATACCATGGCACCCATGTTGGCTTTAACCCTAGGCAAAGGCATTGCGTTCATTGCGCTGGCCATCTTTCTTGCGCGTTATGTCATTCCCAGGCTGCTGCGCGCTGTGGCGGATACCCGCAGCCGCGAGCTTTTCACCCTCACCGTGGCTGGGCTGTGCATCGGAGTGGCCTTTCTGGCCGCACTTATGGATCTGAGCCTCATTCTAGGAGCCTTTGTCGCCGGGCTTGCCGTTAGTGAGTGCATCTACAAGCACCGCATTCTTTCGGACATTGCGCCAATCAAGGATTTGTTCCTCACGATTTTCTTTGTCTCGGTCGGCCTGGGAATCGATCTCCGTGAGGCCATTTCCTCTTGGCAACTCATTCTGGCCCTGACCGCCGGGATCATCCTCGGAAAAGCCCTCTTGATCGGACTCATCGCCCGCATGATCGGATTGAGTTGGCGGGCGGCGGTTTTCGCAGGCATCGGACTCGGCAGCGCGGGGGAATTCTCCCTCGTGCTTCTCACAAAAACCTCTGATGTCGCGGCATGGTCGAGTGCGATAAGCGATCCACTCATGGCAGCCATGGCTCTCTCGATGGCCATGGTTCCCGTGCTCATGCGCTTCGCCCAGCCTCTTGGCAACTGGCTCGACGCGCACACTCCCCGCCTGCCGAGGCGCGCCGCCGCATCCCTGCCTCCCGCCGAGCGCGTGCGGGGACTGACCAACCATGCAATCATTTGCGGATATGGTCCTGTGGGACGTGGACTTTGCGCTTCCCTCGCCGACGAAGGCATTCCCTCACTGGTCATAGATCTCAACGCAGAGGCCATTCATGAACTGCATAGCGATGGAAAAGCCGCCTTGTTCGCCGATGCCCGCCAACCTGAAGTCTGGGACCTCTGCTGCGTCGATCAGGCCCGCATTGTCGCCTTCACTTTTCCCGCCACACCCGAAATCGCAGCAGCCATCCAATTCGCAAGGGAGCGGAACCCCTCCATCACCATCCTCGCCCGAACGAAATTCAGCAACGAAGCCGATAAACTCCGCAATGTTGGAACCGACATCGTCATCCTCGACGAAGCCGAAAGCGGTCGAGCGGTAATCCGCGAGGCCCTGAGCGTCTTCAACCTCACAAAGACCGATTGAGTCAAAGTCGACCAAAAATTTGGACGATCGTCCAAATTTTTGGTTCGAGCGGATTACCCTGGCGGCCAATTGAGGTGGCGTCCACCGAGGAGGTGGATGTGGAGATGTGGGACAGTTTCGCCGCCGTGGGGGCCATTGTTGATGACGAGACGATAGCCGGCGGGGGCTATGTTTTCGCGGCGGGCGATCTCGGCGGCGGTGAGGAGGAGATGGCCGAGGAGGCTTTGATCATCGGCTTGTGCGGCTGCGATGCGGGCGATGGTTTTTTTGGGGATGATGAGAATGTGGATCGGAGCCTGGGGGGAGATGTCGCGAAAGGCGAGGCATTGGTCGTCTTCGAAGACGATTTCGGCGGGGATTTCGCGAGCGATGATTTTTTCGAAAAGCGTCATGCGAGTTGGAGGTTGAGTTCGTGGGCGCGATGGCTGGATGCGGCCTCGGTGCGAATGAAGGTAACGATCTCGCTCATGAGGCCGGAGCAGTCGGTGCTCCAGTGCTTGGCGCAGCGAAGGAGCTTCACGCAGTCGTGGAGGCCATGGATTTCGACCTGCCTCGCGGGAGATTCAAGGATTTCGCGCAGGCGCTGGTGGAGGAGGTTGAAGAAAACGAGCTCATAGCCTGTACCGGCTCGGCGGGCGAGTTCGGGAAGGGAGAGCGTGACTGGCGGGGGGAGCGTTTCGAAGCAGCGGGCGACATCCGAATAGCCTATGACTTGCAGCACGGACTGGACGGCTTTTTCCAAGCGGGAGATGGTGACGATGTTTTCCTCGAATTCCTGCTGGAGGTAGCTGGAGATGCTTTCGGTGACATGGGTGGTGAGCCACCATTTTTTGTAGCCGGCGACCTCGGCGGCACGCACGACGGCGGAGGCCAGCCAAGCGCGGTCGTAGTTCATCACGCTGCCATCTTGAAAGCGCACGAGAGGGTAGTTGTCACGGAGGGCTATCACTTTTTAAAAAGCTCAGTTTGGCCGGGGGTGAGGGCAACACGGCGTCCGAGGGATTCGATCTCCTCGATGAAGTCCCCGACTTCCTGAAACTGGCGATAGACCGAGGCGTAGCGCACATAAGCGACGGGGTCGAGCGCGTGGAGTCTGGCCATCACAAGGGCGCCAAGGTGCTTGGAGGAAATCTCCCGCTCTTGGCTGTTTTCGATCTCCTGCAAGATATCTTCGACGACATGCTCCATAGATTCCAAGGTGACGGATCGCTTTTCAGAGGCTTTTGCAATGCTGCTAAGGAGTTTGCTTCGCTCAAAAATCTCGTGACGGCCGTCCCGCTTGATAACACGCAATTCATTGCGCTCCAATACTTCATATGTCGTGAAACGAGACAGACAATCGAGACATTCCCGGCGGCGGCGGATAGTGGCTCCGTCTTTCGAGAGACGGGAGTCAATGACCTTATCATCGAGGGTTCCACATTTCGGGCAGCGCATATATGTTGTATTGATGCGAGAATCGCTGGGAAAATCACCACAAGATATAGTGAGGTCAATTTTATTTTTTGATGAGAGTGAAAATTTTAGAAAGTTTTGCTTGTCCGAGAGAGTCACATTTCACAGGTTTAACCCATGCGCTTTTTGAATACCCCTACCCTCTTCCGCTTCAAAGGTAACTCGACTGCCCCTCACGGCTTCACCCTGATTGAGTTGCTCGTCGTGATCACTGTCATCGCCATCCTCGCCGGTCTGGTGCTGCAAACGGCCGGCTATGTGCAAAAAAAGGCCGCCCGCAACCGTGCGGAGGCGGAAATCGCAGCTCTGGCGGCAGCTCTTGAGAGTTACAAGGCGGATACGGGGGATTATCCAGCGTTGACGAATGCAGCACCTGCCACTAACAATGCATTTTTAAGGGCAGCACTAGCCCCTTCGAGTGGAAAAGTCTATTTCGAGTTTTCCAAGCGCATGGGCACGAACCCCAATGTATCGGAGACTAACCAATCCATTTTAGACCCCTTCGGCGAAGGCTATGGATACCAATATCCTGGCGATGCAACAAGATCTGGAACAAATTTTTACGACATCTGGTCGCGTGCGGGGACGGCAAATACCAACCAGTGGATTAAGAATTGGTAACAAAACTTACTCCCAAGACCTGACAAGCAGCTTTGTGCTCGCGTTGGTATTCCAGACAGCTACTTTCTTCATCAGAGTTAAGCTCTCATTTCCGGAGCCTGACAGCTTTGGGAAACTATTAGTCATTCTATTATCATAATTATCATCCAATAGAATCTGATACGTGCCACCCCAAGGGTCTTGGTAATCTCCACTTGCGTTTGTTCCTCCCTTACCTTTTTTCCATGCTTGAGCTTCTAGAAATACAATGGCTCTAGGGTTGTTATTTGTCGTAGCAGCCGTGAGAATACTCATGAGAGCAGATCCCACCGTTGTTCCTGAATTTGTAGGCAACCGGCCATACTCCGTCTCATAAGCCACTACGGCGTTGGCGATCTGAACAGCTGCGTTTTTGGCGGTGGTTTTCTTTGCGGAGTCCATTGCACCGCCGATTGCCGGGAAGGCGAGGGAGGCAAGGATGGCGATGATCGAGATGACGACAAGGAGCTCAATGAGGGTGAAGGCTTGCGGGCGGGTGGTTTTTTTTGTGGTGGAGGTACTCATTTGGGAAAATTGCTCTAAAGATAAAGTTACGGCAAGTCTTGAATCGGCTCGGCGACGAGGTCGTAGGTTTGGGCTCCGAGGATTTTGGCGTTGATGAAGGTGCCGACTTCGGCGGGTTGAGTGAGGATGACGCGGCAATCGACTTCGGGGGCGTCGTGTTCGGTGCGGCCGGAGTTGGGAGTTTCCACGAGGACGCGAAGGGTTTGTCCGGTGCGGGATTCAGCCATTTCGCGGGCGATGCGCTGCTGGAGTTTCATGGCTTCGCGGTAGCGGCGGTTTTTCGTGCGGGTGGGGACCTGGTGATCCATCTTAGCCGCGCGGGAGCCGTCCTCCTGCGAGTAATTGAAGACGCCGAGGCGCTCGAAGCGGGTTTCCTCGATGAAGGCGAGGAGACTCTCGAAATGCTCCTCGGTTTCGCCAGGAAAGCCAACGATGAATGTGGTGCGGAGGCCGATGCCAGGGATGCCTGCGCGGATGCGGGCTATGAGATTTTCGATGTGCTCGCGGGAGGTCTCGCGGCGCATGAGTTTGAGCATTTCGGCATGAATGTGCTGGAGGGGCATGTCCACATAGCGGGCCACATGGGGGTTGCGGGCGATGGCGGCTATGAGGTCATCGCTCCAGTGAGCAGGGTGGGTGTAGAGGAGTCGAACCCAGAACTCGCCGCCGATCCCGGCGATTTCATCCAAGAGGTGGATGAGCGAAGTCCCGCGCGAGGCGTCCACAGGCTGGCGTGGGCCGGCTTTTTCATCCCAGAGGTCCATGCCGTAGTAGGTGGTGTCTTGGCTGATGAGATTGATCTCCTTCACGCCTTCGGCAACGAGTCCTCGAATCTCGCGCACGACGGAATCGAGGGAGCGGCTGCGGTGGCGTCCGCGCATTTGGGGAATCACGCAAAAGCTGCAAGGGTGATTGCATCCCTCGGCGATTTTCACATAGGCCGAGTGGTTTGGCGTGAGCCGGAAGCGGGGGGTGGCGAAGTCGGGGATGTAGCGGGACTTTGGCGTCACGAGGTTGAGGACGCTGGATTTGTCCTCTTCGAGCACGCGGCGGAAGATCGCTCCGGCTTCGGCGACTTGATCAAGTCCGATGAAGGCGTCCACTTCAGGAAGTTCACCGACGAGGTCAGTGGAAAATCGTTGGGAAAGGCAGCCGCTGACGACGATTTTGGCATCGGGGCGTTTGCCCTCGTTGCGCTGGCGGGAGGCTTCCAGAATGGCATCGATCGATTCCTGTTTCGCAGAGTCGATAAACCCGCAGGTGTTGACGATGAGCACATCGGCTTCGGCGGGGTCCGCGGTGATTTCGAACCCCTCGGATTTTGCGGAGCCGAGCATGATCTCGGCGTCGACGAGATTTTTGGCGCAGCCGAGGCTGATCATACCAACCCGGCGCGGGGCGGCTTCAGTGGAAGATTTCATTGCGGGCGTTTGGGCCGGGGAGAGGGTTCAAATGGCGGAAGGGTGAAGGGAGTTGGGGATGCTTTGCTTGCGGGTGCCGGTGTAGCTTCGGAAGGAACAAGCAAAACCTCAGGAGTCGATGAGGGCGTCACAGATGGGCTAGGCTTGGCGACGGGTGAAGCGACAGGTCTCGGCGTGGCAATCGGCAAGGCGGCAGAAGGAGAGACAACTGGTTGGACGCGCTCCAATTTTTTCCAAGTTTTCCAGAAATAGACGCCGAGGCCGATGAGGATCAGAACGAGTATGCCGGCACCGACGCCAAAGAGGAGGCGGCGGAGCGATTTGAACTGATCGCCGTGCAGGAAGGTTTGGTGGGCCTGCAGGACTTCGAGGTATCGATTATCGGTGGTGCCGAGCTTTTTGCTGCCGGGCAGGTAATCGCGGATTCCCTCAAGGGGCACGCGCAGGTAATTCGCGTAGTCGACCAGAAAAAGCCGTGCGTAGGTGGGGTGGGCAAAACTCGAGAAGTCGTCAGCCTCGATCTGGCTCAACCGTGAAACGGAGACCCGAATGTCCTTGGCGGCCTTCTCAAGCTGGATGCCCAGCTTCTGTCTGCGCGCGGAGAGGCGGGCGCCAATGAAGAAATCGCTTTCGGGCTGTTGGTCATTGTGTTTCAAAATGCGCCCTCCTCGTTGAGATCGACAAGAATTTCGCGGTCCTTCGCGCCGTCTTTGGGTCCAACGATGCCGCGCTGTTCGAGAATATCCATCACACGGGCCGCGCGTGTATAGCCTAATTTCAGACGCCGTTGGAGCATGGAGGTGGAGGCGCGGTTCTCCTGCCGGATCACTTCAAGGCATTTGGTGCAAAGTTCCTCATCCTCATCACTCACCTCCTCCTCCGGGATATTGGTGCTGGTGAGCTTTTCATGAATGCTCTTGTCGAAGTTCGGCTCGGCTTGTTTCGAAACAAATTCCACGAGGCGGTGGATTTCCTCCTCGGTAACGAGAACGCCTTGAGCGCGGGTGTATTTCGAGGTGCCGGGCGGAAGGTAGAGCATGTCACCTTGGCCGAGGAGTTTTTCGGCGCCATTCTCATCAAGAATAACGCGACTATCGATTTTCGAGGCGACCTGGAATGCAATGCGGCTCGGGATGTTTGCCTTGATAATGCCGGTCACAACATCAGCTCGTGGCGTCTGAGTGGCCACGATCATGTGAATGCCAGCCGCGCGTGCCATTTGGGTGATGCGGGCGATGGCGCTCTCAACATCAGCCGGAGCGGTTTGCATGAGATCCGCCAACTCGTCGATAATCACGACGATAAAAGGCATGCGGTCTGGAATGATGAGGTCGTCCGAGCGCGGCACTCGCACCGGCGGAGCCATGGGCTCTTCATCAGGAGTCTCTTCTTCGAAAGACTCGGGCACATCGGACTCTGCAACTGGAAGAGGAGCATCGAAAGGAGGGGTGGCCTGGTCGAGAGGCTCCTCAAGGACGGCTTCGGGCTCCGCGACAGGGTTCTCCTTGGCCGCATTGGCAGCATTCTCGGCATCCAGCTCAGCTTGCGATTTCGGGAGAGGGCGCTCGTTGAATCCCGAGATATTCTTCACCTTGCACTTGGCGAAAATCCGATAACGCTGTTCCATTTCATCAACAACCCAACGGAGCGCGAGGAGAACCTTTTTGGGATCGGTGACGACGGGTGTGATGAGGTGCGGCAGAGAATTGTAAATCTGCATCTCTACAACCTTCGGGTCGATCATGATGAAGCGCAGTTGCTCAGGCGAGTAGCGGAAGAGCAGACTCGCGATGATAGAATTGATGCAAACGCTCTTGCCACTACCGGTGGTCCCCGCGACGAGTAGGTGTGGCATTTTAGCGAGGTCGCCGATGATCGTGTTTCCGTAAACATCCATGCCAAGCGCGAGGGGTAGCTTGGCCGAGGATTCACGCCAGACATCCTTCTCGAAAAGCTCGCGGAGCGTGACTTTCACTTTCTTAGAGTTCGCAATTTCGATGCCTACGGTGTCCTTGCCGGGAATCGGTGCCAGGATGTTTATCCTCTCGGCGCGGGTTGCCCTGGCGATGTCTCGCTCCAGAGCCACGATTTTGTCAACGCGCACGCCGACATCCGGGTAGACCTCGTAGCGGGTGATCGTGGGTCCTTTCGTAATCGTTCCAGGCGTCGCCTTGATGCCGAACTGCGCCAGGGTTTCGATGATGAGGTTCTGGTTATTCTTCAGCTCCTCGCGGTCGAGAGGTTCGCGTTCCGTCTCATCGGGGGCATCCAACAACTCGGTGCCTGGCATGATGTAGTTCTCGAAATGCACATCGATCAGGCCGGGCGGAAACGAATCCTTGGTGTCGCGGGCAGCTCGGAGTTCGGAGAGCTTCGGCTTTTTGGAGGCGGATGAAGCGGTGGCGTCGATGATCTCGGGTTCCGGCAGATTGGCGGGGAAGAGCTCCAGTTCCGGTTCGGGAATTTCAAGGCCTTTTTTGCGGGCTTTTTTCTCAAGTTTATCGGCTTTTTTCTCGAGCGCGGCACGTTCCTCCTCGATGCGTTTATCGACTGCGAGTGTCTGTAAACGCGCCACACGGCGGGCTTCGCGCCAGGCCAGAAATGCCCTCCATGCATTGCGCCCATCACGGATGGGATGGGAAGTCAGCGCGTAGAGGAGGCTGATGATGTAGAGGGCGGAGAGGAGAAGAAATGAAAAGCTCCCAACGAGATTGTAGATGGCTTTCCGGCCGAGCCAGAGGCCAAAAAATCCACCTGGCCCCTCGATACGGAGGTCAGATTTCCAATCGGACAAAAAGATTGGTTGGAGTTGCAGGAGGCAGGCACCGAGCAGGACCATGAGAAGGCCCCATGAAACTTTATCACGGAGGCGGTAGCCAGGCAGGAACCATTTTGCCAGTCCATAGCCAATGGTCACCATGGCGAGCAAATAAGCCGCCCCACCAAAGAAAAAGAGGGAATACCCTGCGAGAAGAGCTCCCAAGGGTCCGCCCAGATTCGGACTTGCTCCAACGGATCTGGCCACGCTGCTGATAATCGGTGCCCAACCAGGAACCGAGCGGGGATCGTAACTCGCAAGCGACGCAAAGAGGTAAACTCCCGAAAATAGGAGCACCAGACCGACAACAAATGCCGGAATTTTGACTGCTGTGGAGCGCTTCGCCATGAAGCGGGCGACTATCGCGGACTTCCCTGCGGGTTTCAAGAAATCTGAGCCAGAGGCCATCGTCCATTTCCATATGGAAAAAAGCCATTGAGAGATTATGGTTTCAACAATGATTGGTCAAATGGCATGCCTCCACAGCCTCCGCATTTCCGCCTGTTTGGCGAGTTTTGTTGGCTGGGTTGCCTTTTCCCTCTCTGCCGCAGGCTCGCAGGCCGACTTTCAGGTTCCCGAGTGTCTCGCCCACCCCATTCCCTTTGAGCTTTCCGAGCGGGCGGAAAAAACGGCAGAGGCCCATGCACGCTACATGCAAGCTATTTTTGAGGAGGAGACCGAAGGGCCGGACAAGGCGCTTGAAAACAAGAAGCGGGTGCTGGCATTGGACCCTGGCTTTTGCGATTTGGCTTTGGATGTGGCCCAACACCATCTTCGCAGAGGCGAGGAGACAGAGGCGCTTTCCATATTGAAGGATGCGGTAAAGGCCTCTCCCGGCAATCCCTCGGCGCCTATTGCTCTGGCCACTATCTACCTTCGCCAACTCGAAAAGCCTGCTCTCGCTGAAAAATTTGCCGTTATCGCGTATGACATCGCGCCGGATAATTCCAGCGCCTTCGAGGTTCTGTGGGAGGTTTGCCGGGCGACCGGCCAGAACAAGCGAATCGAGGGACTTTTTCAGAAAGCCCTGAAATCCGAAAATAAAAATCCCGCATTCTGGCTTGATCTTGCCGACCTGCGCCTGCGCGACACCAAGCGCTCGAAGCGTCCGATCTCACAGAGCGAATGGGAAAAAATCCTCGTGCTGGTGGATCGTGCCGCGCAAACCAGCGGGAAAGATCCCGAAATCCTCTCGCGCACGGCGGATTATTACTTTGCATGCGGCGATGCGGCCAGCGCGTTGGAACTTTACAAGGCGGCATTTGAAAGGCAGCCATCGCTCACCGGGTTGAGGGAAAAGCTCGCGGATTGCCACGCCCAAACAGGCGACAATGCCGCTGCCGCGCAGCTTCTAGACGAGGTCATCGCGGAAAATCCAATGAATCTGGCAGCCTACGATGCACTGGCCCGCATCCGCCTGCGACAAAACGAACTCCCAGCCGCCCTCACGAGCATGCGCCAAGCTCTCGTCGTCGCGCCGATCGACCCTCGCCGCTACGAAGACATCATCCGCATCGCCTTACGGTCCGGCGACAATGAGACCGCCCTCCAGTATGCCAGCGAGGCAGAGAGACGCTTTCCTTACCTTACGGGCTTCACACTCCTGCGAGCGATCTCCCTCAGCCAATCCAAGCAACACGCCGCCGCTCTCATGGCCTTCGAGCGAGTGCTCATCGAAGCCTCAAACTCAAATCCCGAGATGCTCGACCCTTCTTTCTTCATGAGCTATGGCGCTGCCGCCGAGCAAGCGGGGCACTATGTGAAGGCGGCCGAACTCATCAAAACAGCCATCAGCCTCGATCCAGAAAATGCAGAGCCCTACAACTTCCTGGCCTACATGTGGGCCGACCGGAACGAAAATCTGGACGCCGCCGAGCAACTCGTCCACCGCGCACTGGAGCTGGCCCCCCAAAACGGAGCTTATGTTGACACCCTCGGCTGGGTGTATTTCCACCAAGGCCGCTACACGGAAGCCGTGGCCGAGCTGCTCCGCGCGGCCTCGCTCCTTGAAAAGCCCGACCCTGTAGTTCTCGATCACATCGGCGACGCCTATGAAAAACTTGGCAAAACCACAGAGGCTGTCATCTATTGGCAAAAAGCCCATGGGCTGGATCCAAAAAATCCCACTCTTGCCGAAAAAATCGACCAGCATTCCTCAAAGGTCGCAAAGCAACCCGAGCCACAGCCCTGAACCAGTGCCAGCTATTTGAGTATGGCGCGGATTTTTTCAGCAATACCATTGAAAACACACGCTGCGGCACTCCCCGGATGAGCAGCCACCGCTGGACGCCCCGTGTCGCCCGCTTCCCGCACGAGAGGCTCGATCGGGACCTCGCCCAGCAACGGAACCTGTAGCTTCGCCGCCTCGCGCCCCCCCCCACCCGTGCCAAAAATATCGTAGCGTTTTCCATCCCCCGGACACACGAAGAAGCTCATGTTTTCAATGATTCCGAGCACTGGCACATTCGTCTTAGCAAACATCGAAATGGCTTTCCGCGCGTCGATGAGGGCGACCTCCTGGGGCGTGGTGACAATGATGGCCCCGGAGAGAGCCACGGTTTGAACGATGGTGAGCTGGATATCGCCGGTGCCGGGCGGGAGATCGAGAATCAGATAATCCAGATTCCCCCATGAGACCTGACGCAGAAATTGCTGGGTGTAGCGCGTAACCATTGGACCGCGAAGGACAGCCGGGGATCCATCATCGAGGAGAAAACCCATGGACATGAGTGAAACTCCATGGCGCTCGATGGGAATGATACGGTTGTCGTCATCGGCAGTGGGCCGCTCATTGGCTCCGCCGAACATGAGAGCGATACTCGGGCCATAGATGTCGCAATCGCAGAGGCCCGTCTTGGCGCCGGATTGCGAGAGAGATAGAGCCAGATTGGAAGCGACGGTGGATTTCCCCACACCGCCTTTTCCACTGGCGACCGCAATGACATGCTTCACGCCCTCGATCTTCGCGGGTCCAACCGCTCCGGTTGTGCTGGCGGGCGCCTGAACATCGATTTTTACGGAGGCACGGCCAGCGCCACCCATGGCTTGAAGAGCAGCTGTCGCCTCGGCGTGAATTTTTTTTGCGATGTCCGTGTCATTCGTAGAAAGCACCAACTGCACATCGACATCCGATCCATTCACCGCAACTTCGCGGAGCAGCCCAAACGAAACGATATCACGCGAAAAGCCGGGGTATTTTACAGTACTGAGCGCCTGACGAACGGAATCCTGATTGATGGAAGACATGAGCCGGATTTTGCACGGACGCAGCCCGCGGGCAAGATCGATGGATTACAAGTTGCGTCACACGCCTACGGTGATTAGATTTCGGGCGTCAGGGGCCATGGACTGCGGACCGGCGAACCCCGCCAGGGCAGGAATGCAGCAACGGTAGTCAGCTCCTCTTTGCCGTGGTCCTCTGACACCCCTACCCTCTAATGCGCTCTGCGGCGATTGTTACGGAATTGCAATGCATGAGGGTTTGAGTTTTGGATCGCCTCTGTTGTGGCCGGTATCCGAGCAAACTCATTTTGAGGCCTCAGTGATAAGCGAACCCGCTGGAAAAACGGCAAAAGATTGCTTCTTGAAGCGCCAAACATGAGCCAACTTCACAGACAGATTCTAGCAAATCCGCAAAGCACTCCAAAGACCCCATGAAATTTTCATTTCGCACCCTTACTCGACTTCTCGCCCTCTTTATCCTCTCGACCTGTCTTTCATGGTGGTGGTTCAGCGGCCCTGACGTGGGGTGGACAAAAACCTACGTAACCATTCCAGCCACAGACGAGATCACCGGGATTCAATACGAGGTGAAGCAGGAAAAATTCGTGCCGGGAATAGACTTCGTCGCAGCCGGAATCGGCTTGTCATTCGGTATTTTCGCCGCCAGTTTCCTGCTCTCACAGAGAAAATCCAAAATCAAACAGCCATGAAAATCCAAGCCCTCGCACTTGTCGCCCTCCTCTCCACACACGCCTTGGCCACTGAAGTCGCCTTCGACTTCAAGGACCCGAAAGGCGTCAACAACATCGTCTTCAAACTCGACGCCCCGCTGGAGTCCATCAGCGGCACAACCAACGGCATCAGCGGAAGTATTTCGGCCGATCCAGCGAATCCCGAGGACATCAAAGGAAAAATCATCGTGGACGCGAAGTCTCTCACGGTTCCGAATCCCATGATGCAGGAGCATATGCTCGGCGCAGAGTGGCTGGATACGACGAAACACCCCGAGATCACTTTTGAGATCAAGGAGGTCATGAATTCCAAGAAAGACGGAAACTCCGGCACGGCCGAGGTGAAGGGCATATTCACGCTGAAAGGCGTTTCCAAAGAAGTCATCGTCCCGGTCAAAGTCACCTACCTTCCGGGTCGCCTCGCAGACCGCACAGGCGGCAAGATGGAGGGAGACCTTCTCGTCGTTCGCACAAATTTCCAGATCAACCGCGGCGACTATGGAATCAAGCAGGGTGAGAACCTCGACAAGGTCTCTGATGTGATCGACATCTCCCTCGCACTCGCGGGTGCGGCGCCGAAAAAGTGAGCTTGGGCTTGGGAGCGCGATTCACGCTCGAAGCCTCCGACGGCGGAGCACGCGCGGCGACTGTTCATACGCGACGGGGCCCGGTGCGAACACCGGTCTTCATGCCGGTCGGGACACAGGCCACGGTGAAGGCCATGAGCCCGGACGAGCTTCGCGGTTTGGGCGCGCAGATTATTCTCGGCAATACCTACCACCTCCACGTTCGTCCGGGGGAAAAGCTCATCGCCCGCCTCGGTGGCCTGCACCGCTTCATGTCCTGGGATCGCCCGATCCTCACCGACAGCGGCGGGTTTCAAGTTTTCTCCCTCGCGAAGCTGCGGAAAATCACCGAGCAGGGCGTGCATTTCCAGAACCATCTGGATGGCACACCGACATTCATCGGTCCCGAAACGTCGATGGAAATCCAGCGCGATCTTGGCTCCGACATCGTGATGCTCTTCGACGAGTGTCCCCCGCACCCCTGCAGCCACGCGGATGCCTCGAAGAGTCTGGATTTGACTCTGCGCTGGGCACGGCGCTGCCGGGATTGGTGGGATGCACAGCCCGCAGAAAACCGACCGCTGATCTTCGGCATCGTGCAAGGATCCTCACACGCAGACTTGAGAGAAAAGAGCGCACGGGGCCTTGTGGAGATGGGCTTCGACGGCTACGCCGTCGGAGGAGTGAGCGTTGGCGAGCCTGAGAATGAAATGTTCCTTGCCATTGAAAATGCCGTCCCCTTCCTGCCAACGGATCATCCACGCTACGCCATGGGCCTGGGCACACCGCCGCAGATTATTGAAATGATCGCACGCGGCGTGGACATGTTCGACTGCGTGTTGCCAACCCGTCTTGCCCGCAACGGAACCGCCTTCACCGCCACAGGCACCATCAATCTCAAAAACGCACCTTTTGCGGAAGACACGAGTCCAATCGAGGCCGGCTGCTTATGCCATGCCTGCCAAAACTTCACACGCGCCTATCTGCGACACCTTGTGAAAGCAGAAGAAATCCTCGGCCTGCGGCTGATATCCATCCACAACCTCCACTTCTACCTTAACCTGACTCGCCAGGCGCGGGAACATATCCTGAAAGGAACATTCCAAGCTTTCCGCGAACAATTCGTGACCGGCTATCAAACCCGGCAAGAGCCACAAGTGTGAACGGATTGGACTGACATCCCCTCAGCGCCAGAAGGCTTTTACAAATGCCCACCACACTTTGTAGCGGGGTACTTTCACCCCAACGCCGAGTGGATGTTGTGCGACCAGGGCAAGGGTTTGCTTCGCAAGATCGAGTGGCAGGGCGCAGGCTGCACGAAGGGTGCGTGGTTGGATGGCGGCGGTGTATTGGGCAGCGGATTGCATCAACTCGGTGACATGCTGCATTTCGAAATAAAAACGCTCGTCGGAAATGTAAATGCGGCCCGCGTCGGCATCCGAGCGGCGATCCCTCAGGATGTTGACGAGCTGCAGTGCCTGACCGAAGCGGCGGGCAAGGTGCACCATTTCCTCCAGCGGCTTGGTGGAATAATCCGGCACGTGTTTGAAGCAAAGCCGCGTCCAAAATTCGCCCACACTGCCAGCGACGAGATATGTGTATTTTTCCAGTTCCTCGGGAGTCAGCGGCGCGGCAGACGTCTCGGCGGCAGGAGCAGCAAAACGCTCCACATCGAAAATCTGGCCCTGAAGAATGATGCGCCACTGGGCGATGATTTCATCGCGCCCGGGAAGTATTTTTAAAGCCTCAAGCAGTCGCGGCAGAATCTGCAGCAACTCGCGCTCGGAGCCTCCCAGACCGAGTTCGGGAGACTTCTCCGGATAAAGATCGGGCAGGCCGCGCAGAAGCGCGAGGCGCTGAAAATCCGGCGAGGACGAGGCGTCGGCGATGGTATCCGAGGCCCGCGCCAGCATGTAGGCAAGAGAGAGAGCAGGGCGGAGTTGCGCCGGCAAAATGCGCAAAGAAAGCTGAAACGAGCGAGCGACCCGCTTCAGCAAGTTCTCGAAGGCGTATGTGTCCAGCACCGTGAGAGTGAGCGGAAGCGCGGAGGATTTTTTTTGAGTCACAGCCAGCTGCAGTAGGTTTCGGCCAATGCCCGCGAGACTTCGTTGATGCGCGTCTGCGTTTGGTCGAGGTATTGATGGAGGCCCGATTGGAAAATGCTGTCCACCGTCGTGTAGTCCAGAGTGGAGCGCAGCATTCCTGAGAGCCTCTCGGCCTCATTACTAAAATGCCCGCGCTCACTGCCGGAAATACTGTGAAGAGCTTGGTCAAGGGCATCCACACTGAATCTGATCGAACGCGGAAAGCTGGCATGGAGTATCAAAAAACCGGCGACCTCCCAGCTCGTGACGCGACCGTGAAAAAGCTTCAGATAAGCCTCCATCGCGCTGCAGGAGCGGAGCACAGCCATCCACTGTGTAATATCCACATTACCTCCCACGCGTTCACCACTTGGGAGTAGAACATGGTATTTGAAATCCAGCACGCGCGATGTCGCATCCGCCCGCTCGAGATATTTTCCAGCCTGCAGGAAATGCCATCCCTCGCCATGCGTCATTGTCGCGTCGGTGATGCCCTGAAAGGAGTGAAATCGATCAACGAGGCTTCGGTAGAAGCCGATAGGACTTTCACGGAAAGCCGCGTAGGCGGCAGGACTCTGGAGGTAGAGATAAAGACGGTTCAACTGCTCCCACATCTCGCTGGATATCTGCTCACGCACGGTGCGTGCATTCTCGCGGGCGAGCGTCACCGACGACAAAATCGAGCTGGGGTTCGCTTTTTCGAAAGTGACGAATTCCATAACCGTGTCGCCATTCAATTCGCCGTGCTGGGAGCGGAAAAGCTCCTGCTCTGCCAAAGTCGAAAGGATGGGACGCCAGAGATTGTTGGCACCATTTGCACTCTGATCCTCGGAATCGAGCACGAGTTGGATATTCACATCCAAGATTCGCGCGCTGGACTCCGCACGCTCGATATAGCGGCTCAGCCAGAAGCAGGAATCGGTAACGCGGCTCAGCATGCGGCCTCCGTTTCGTCCAGAACCCATGTGTCTTTGCTGCCACCTCCCTGCGAGGAGTTGACGACCAGCGAGCCCTTGCGCATTGCGACACGCGTGAGCCCACCGGGCACAATCGTTGTTTTTTCACCCATAAGAATGTAGGGCCGCAGGTCGATGTGCCGGCCCTCGAACTTTCCATCGAAATAGCAGGGCGAACGCGAGAGGCTAATGACCGGCTGCGCGATGTATCCACGAGGGTCGGCAATGATGGCGGCGCGGAATTTTTCGATCTCCTCGCGACTGGCGTTTGGACCGATCATCATTCCATAGCCGCCACTCTCATTTGCGGCTTTCACGACAAGATTCTCAAGATTTTCCAAAATGAACTTCCGGTCGGAATCGACTGCCGAAAGGTAAGTCTCGACGTTCGGGAGGACGGGATCCTCGCCGAGGTAGAATTTGATCATCGCCGGCACGTAGTAGTAGGTCACCTTGTCATCGGCGACGCCGGTGCCGAGGGCATTGCAAAGGTTCACATTGCCTTCGCGATAGGCGTTCACGATGCCGGGAACGCCGAGAACGGAGTCCTTTCGAAAGACGGTGGGATCTAAAAAATCATCGTCGATGCGGCGATAGATGACATCGACCTTTTTGAGCCCCTTCGTGGTTTTCATGTAAACGCAGGCGTTCTTTACCACGAGATCCTGGCTTACCACGATTTCGATACCCATGGAGCGCGCGAGGAACGAATGCTCAAAATAGGCGGAATTGTATATACCTGGGGTGAGCACCACCACAGTCGGATCAGGGTTTCCCTGCGGAGCCACATAGCGGAGCACTTCAAGGAGCTCCTGGGGATAGCGGTCAACGGAACGCACCGCGTGACGGCTGAAAAGTTTGGGGAATACCCGCTTCATCGCCTGGCGGTTCTCAAGAAGGTAGGAAACGCCAGAAGGGCAGCGGCCGTTGTCTTCAAGAACCATGTAAGTGCCGTCAGCTCCCCGGATGAGATCAGAACCGCAGATGTGGATGTAAATATCGTGGGGCACATCAAGCCCGACCAATTCAGGGCGGTAGTGCTTGGCCGTACGAATGATCTCCAGCGGGATCACGCCCTCCTTCACGATCCGTTGATCGTGGTAGATGTCGTGCAAAAAGAGATTCAGCGCGCGCAGGCGCTGCTCCAAGCCCCGCTCGAGCAAGCGCCACTCGTCAGCGGGAATGATGCGGGGAACAAGATCGAACGGCATGATGCGCTCGGTGCCCTCATCGCCGCTGTAAACCGTGAAGGTGATACCTTGATTGAGGTAGGTTTTTTCCGCCAGTGCCCGCTTGGGCTCGAACGAGTCGACATCCATTTCCGAGAAACGCTCCAGGATTTTTGAATAATGGGGGCGGACGTTTCCATCCGCCTCAAACATCTCATCGAAAAAATTCCCTGTTTCGTATTTGCCGAAAAATCCCTTCATCTTGAATGGGAGCTTTGTGCATCAACCCGCTAGAGGGAAGCGAAAAAAATTCAGCGGCCGGAAGAATGAAGCGGATCTTGGTTGTAAGGCGACTGAACGCTTGAGAATTTCGGATACACAAATCGGGAGACTGTGGAATTGGCCCGCGTCACGCCGCGCACTTTGGTGACACCCTTTTCGCGAAGAAAGATAAGCGAGGCTGCGAGCAATGCAGTTCCAACGCCGCGATTCCGGTATTCGTGAAGAATCATCGGACCGCTCAGCAGGTGATTTCCAGCGTCGGGGTTGGCATCCAACAGCGAAGCCCCAATCACACGCTGGCCGTGTAGCGCCACGATGCAAGAAGGATCCGGCCTGTCGAAAGCTTCTTCCACATAGCGACCCATACCCTCTTCAAGCCTGCGATTGATATCACCCCAGGCCGTATCCATCGCAAAAGCGGTGAGCAAAACTTTGAGCGCCGTGTCATCCTCCCCTTTTTCTGCAGGCCGCAGAATGAGGGGTGGAACGGATGGCACAGGCAATTCCAGAGAGGCAAGCTCCCATTCAAAACAAATCCAGGAAATCATTTAAGCATATCTTCGAAGCCAGACCGGAAGAGGCGTTCAGGGGCTCTGAACAATCCGGCCGCAAGACCATACACACCTTCGAAGCGCAAAGCAAAGATGCACCAAGTCGGGAAATGCACGATCTATGAGGGCGGGTGTATCCCACAAACACGAGCTTTAGGTCAATGGAAAATCCCTTTGCGCAGTAGAAACAAACAAATTCCTAAGACTGGACAAAAAACAAACCCTCCACTAAGCGTAGCGCCTCAACCGCAAAAACAATGATCGACAATATCGTATCCGCACTCGGCGACAAAGCCGATTATCTTCTCAAGCACACTTCCCAGACTATCTCCAAAGACGCTCTCCATCTGCCGGGACCAGACTTCGTGGACCGCATCTTCGCGCCGACCGACCGCAATCAGCGTGTCATCAACAACCTCCAGCGCATCCACAACACCGGTCGCCTGGCTGGCACGGGCTATGTTTCGATTCTCCCGGTTGATCAAGGCATCGAGCACTCAGCCGGCGCCAGCTTCGCAAAAAACCCCGCTTATTTTGATCCAGAGAACATCGTGAAGCTCGCTATCGAAGGCGGATGTAACGCTGTCTGTTCGACATTTGGCGTGCTTGGCACGGTCTCCCGCAAATACGCACACAAAATTCCATTCTTGGTGAAGATCAACCACAACGAACTCCTCACCTACCCAAACGCCTTCAAGGAAATTCTTTTCGGCAAAGTGAAGACTGCGTCCGACATGGGAGCGGCAGCTGTTGGCGCCACGATTTATTTCGGCTCGGATGACGCCCACCGCGAAATCGTGGAGGTCGCGGAGGCCTTCGCTCTTGCCCATGAGCTCGGCATGGCAACCGTCCTCTGGTGCTACCTCCGCAATCCGGCCTTCAGTATCAAAGGTGATAAAGACTACCATCTCTCGGCAGACCTCACCGGCCAGGCAAACCACCTCGGCTGCACAATCCAGGCCGACATCATCAAACAGAAGCTCCCCGAAAACAACGGCGGATTCAAAGCCCTGAACTCCGGCGGTTCCAGCTATGGCAAACTCGACGAGCGCATCTACACCGAGCTCACCAGCGAGCACCCGATCGACCTCTGCCGCTATCAGGTGGCCAATTGCTACATGGGCCGCGCGGGCCTCATCAACAGTGGCGGTGCAAGCGGCAAGAACGACTTCAACGAAGCCGTCTATACAGCCGTGGTAAACAAGCGTGCCGGCGGCACCGGGCTCATCTCCGGCCGCAAGGCCTTCCAGCGCCCGATGGACGAAGGAGCCAAGCTCCTACACGCCATTCAGGACGTTTACCTCTGCAAAGACGTGACGATTGCTTGATCGCCCAAGACTAAAAACACACCGGCCGTGTTGGGGATTTCACTCTCGAAACGCGGCCGGTTTTTTTGTGTGTCTGAAAATGGGGGCAGCCGGATTCGAACCGACAACCAAGCGGTTATGAGCCGCCTGCTCTAACCGTTGAGCTATGCCCCCGTGAATTTCGAGCAGGACTTAATATGCCCACTTTTTGATTGCCGGCAAGCCTTGAGAAGAAGAGGATCCCGAGACTTATGACACTCCAAGGAAAAACAGCCATCGTCACCGGAGGCAACAGCGGCATCGGCCTCTCTATCGTTATCGAACTAGCCAAACAGGGCGCAAACATCGTGATCGATTATGTCGTCCATCCTGAAACCGCAGTGGCGCTCGAGCAGCAGGTGCTCGCCCTCGGCGACAAAGCCATCCATGTGCAGGCCGACGTGAGCAAAACAGCCGACCTTCAAAAACTTGTCGATGCCGCCGTTTCAAGTTTCGGGCGCCTCGATATCATTGTGAACAATGCCGGCGTCGAGACCCGCACATCCGTGCTCGATACGACCGAGGAGCAATACCAGCGCGTGCTCGATATCAATCTCAAGAGCGCATTCTTCGGCACCCAGATCGCCGCCAAACAAATGATCGCGCAAGGCGGTGGCGGACGCATCATCAACGTCACCTCCGTTCACGAAGACTGGCCGATGCCTGGCAATACCGCCTACTGCCTTTCGAAAGGTGGAATGCGAATGCTGACTCGCACGGCCGGCCTTGAGCTCGCTCCACACAATATCCTCGTCACAGCCGTTGGTCCTGGAGCCGTGGCCACGCCGATCAACACCTCCACAATGAAGGATCCCTCCTTGCTGAAAAAACTCGACGACGCGATCCCGCTCGGCCGCATGGCCAAGCCAGAGGAAATCGCCAGCGTCGTTGCCTTCCTTGCCGGCGAGGGGGCCAGCTACCTCACCGCCACCACAATCTTTGCGGATGGTGGAATGATGCACTCGAGCCCCGGACTTTAATCAACGCTGCATTCTGGAGAAAAAAGGACTTGCTCCCGAGTTCGGTCGCGCCCATTTTTAAAAACCCACTAGCGAGTCAACGGCTCAGTGGGAGTGAAAAAGGCAACGTAACATTTAAGAGAGCGCCATTTTTAGAAAAAATCCCGAGACGATGCCCGCCAACCACCGACATTCCGTTGACATCTTGATCCACTGCCCTGGATCCCACGGAGCGATTGCAGACCAAGTTCACAGGCAAGCAATTGCCCTACATGAACTTGGAATTAAAGTCCTGGTGCTTTGCAGCCCCAATTACCTGCGCACACGCCTAGCGGACTATCCCAACCTTCCCTGCATGACCGAGGGAGCAACACAAGAAGGCGGACTTTTTTCCAGAAAAGCAGCGAAAGCAAAGCAAACAATTATTAATCAGTGGATATTTGCATGGCAGGTTTACTCCAAGAGGCCGTTGATCGTGCTCACAGGCAGCCACACGGACACTCAGGCAGGCCTTTGGGTGTGGCCGCATATCGTTCTCTCGCATTTTTTCCGTGTCGTTTACGCAACGAATCTTCACTTCTCGGCTCGCGACCATGCGCTCGGGCCTAAATGGTGGACCACACTCTGCGCGCGACTTTCTTTCAGCCCGTTACGAATCGCCGTAGCCCACAAACGCCTCTCTGGCGCCACTCAATTGCCCCGCCATATCCATCCGGTCGAAGTTCCTCTGGGTCCTGAATCTACAAAGGCGATCCATCAAAACCCAAAGACCATCCGCGCCGGCTGGAAGGTTGCTCGCGATAAAAAAGTCTTCCTCGCATTCGGCACGATTCGAAACCACAAGAATATCGATCTCACCATTCGCGCCCTGAGTGACAATCCGGACGTCCACCTCGTGATCATAGGCAGTGTTTCATCCCACAAGGACAAGCCTCTGAAATACTACCAGATGCTTGCCGCCGATCTGGGTCTCTCGAAGCGGGTTTATACATCCGATGAATTCGTAGGGGATGAGAAACGCCTCAGCTACTTCCAAGCAGCGGACTACATCCTCCTCACCTATGCAGGATCCTTCCATTCCCAAACGGCCACACTGACCACTGCCGTCAATGCCCGCCGCCGGGTGCTGGCTTCAAGCGGCGCAAGCCCGATGGAGGATCTCGTGCGACACTTCGGACTCGGCGTCTATGTGGAACCGGATTCGAGTGATGCCGTAGCGGATGGTATGGCCACGCTCCTGCATGGGAAACTTCCCGAACCAGACTGGGAAGGCTACGAAGCCCATGCGACTTGGGAAACAAATGTGACTCGCCTGCTTCAGGCCACGGCAGACCACCTCAGTGGCAAATGTCCAAAGGAAAGACAATTTGAGGGAACTGAGGATGAAGAACTGGAAATTCCCGAACTGCTCAACGCCAGACGGCTGCATCATCAAAAAACTCCAGCTCCGAATAAGCGCGTGGCAACGGCAAAAAAAAACGTGAGCCGTAAAAAACCGGGCGCCGACACAGTGGAGAAGCCAGCCAGCGAAAAAATCAACGGCCATGCCCCTCAAGGCGAAGTGGAGTCGCATCCTGTCTTCCCGGGCTTCGATATGCTGGATACTGCGAAGCCGGAATCCGCAATGGAACCAGCGCCCACGACCGCCCGCAAACCAGCGTTTGCCAAATCGCAACCGGTGAAGCCCGCCAAGCGCCGCAGCCGCAAACCGCTCGGAAATGAGGCCGCCAGCGCCGAGTAATTCCTGATTGAGAATGGCTCCAAAAAACGTGTTGGATCCAAAGTCAAATAACGATCCCGATGGGGAGAGGAAAAAATCCACCTTGGGAGAGTGGTTGATTAAAATCATTCAAGTTCTTGTCACCATAGGCATGCTGTGGTGGCTCCTGCATGATCCGGCGCGCCGCACCGACATGTCCGAGGCCATCGCACGGGCCGACGCCTGGTGGCTCCTTGCCGCGATGCTCTCAGCCGGGGCCTGCGAGTTTTTCGGCATTATCCGCTGGCAGCTTTTCTTGAAAATGCTTCACCTCACGATCCCACTTGCCGAGACCACACGCCTTTTTTTCATCGGTGCGTTTTTTAATCAGTTCCTCCCCGGCACCACGGGAGGAGATGTGGTGAGGGTACTGTATCTCATGAGGGAACACCCCGAGCACCGCACGGCGGGGTTTCTCAGCGTCGCGGTGGACCGCCTTCTCGCCATGCTTGTGCTTGTAGCCATGGGCCTTGCCTTCGCCTGGGGGCGCGCGGAGTGGTTCGCCCAGAGCCTGACAGTTGGCAACACGATGAAAATCTTCGCCATCATCCTTTTCGTCATGGCACTTGGCTTGGCGGCATCCTTCGTTCTTACGAAACGCCATCTGGTCGAGCGCCTCCCCACCGGAATGCCTTTCCGCGAGGCCATCGTGAAGCTCTCCACGCTCTGGCAGCTCTGCATCGAAAACCGGCGCGAAGCCTTGCTTGGCGCGTTCTACACGATCCCCATGCTGGTGACATTTTTTGCAGCGTTCTATTTCGTGGCGCGCGCATTCACACCGAAGGTGGATTTTTTGGACATGATGTCGATCATGCCCCTCGTGACCGCCATTTCCTCTCTCCCGATCAGCCTCAATGGCATCGGTGTGCGCGAGGCGCTGCTGGATGAACTCTTGCACGAACTCTGCGGTGTGGCGAAGGGAACTGGAATGCTGGTCTCCATAACTGGCATGGTCGTTTATCTGATTTGGGGCCTGCCCGGCGGGTGGTTCTATCTCTCACGCAGACGCCGCGAAAAAGCCACATCCCCATGAACGCGCCGTGGTTTTCCTTCAGCGTGCAGGATTTTTCCTACGCCTTCCTCAGTGTGCTTCTCGAGGGGGTGCCATTCATATTGCTCGGCACACTGCTATCCGGCCTCATCGACCAATTCCTTCCCGCCCGTCTCATGACGCGACTCCTCCCTCGCAACGCATTCGCCGCAGTATGCCTCGGCGGCGTGCTCGGAATTGTTTTCCCCATGTGCGAATGCGGCATCGTGCCAGTCATCCGCCGCCTCATCGCCAAGGGCCTTCCCGTCTCAAGCGCCGTCGCCTACATGCTGTCATCGCCCATCGTGAATCCGATCACCGCCTTCAGCACCTATGCCGCATTCCGTGGACAAGGCGCGGCGGAATTTACCGCTCTGCGACTCGGGCTCGGATTCTTTGTCGCCGTGCTCGCCGGCATCGCCGTGCTGAACCTCCCGATTGGAGCGGTTTTGAAAAAAACCATTCTTGAGTCGGTGACACTCTCCGGCTCTGCGGGAGATGGCGGCCCATCACCCCAACCTTTCCTTCGCAGGCTGATCAGCGCGATGGAAGCCGGGGTGCGGGATTTTCTGGATGTGATGGTTTATTTTATCCTCGGCGTTGGAGTAGCCTCGCTTTTTAGCACGGCGGTGAATCAGGAACTTTTCCTGCCCCTTTCGCTCGATGACCGCTTGGCAATTCCAGCCATGATGTCGCTTGCCGGAATCCTGTCCCTGTGCAGCTCCTCGGATGCATTTATCGCGGCCACATTCGTCGCCTTTCCTGCTGTTGCGAAACTCGCGTTTCTGGTGTTCGGTCCCATGATGGATCTCAAATTGGCATTCATATACAGTGCCGTCTTCACCCGACGCTTTGTAGCCGCGCTGGCCATAGGGCTTTTCGTCATGATCGGCCTACTCTGCCTGAGGCTTGCAGTTGTCCTGACATGACCGGCAGCCTTTCTCGATTTGCAGCATCCGGCGTCCTCATGGTCTGGGGCATCGTGCTGACGTACTTTTATCTATCAAATCGCATCGCCTCTTATCTGCATCCGGCCTTTCACATCTACACGGCTATTTCGGGAAGTGTTCTGTTACTGCTTTCCCTGGCCCTGCTGCTGACCATTCCCGGGGAGTCGACAAAACACGGTCTTTCCCGCATGGGAATTTTTCCATTTCTCTTGCTCACGATCCCTCTCCTCGCGGCGACAAAGCTCTCACCAAGCAACTTTGGAGCGACCGCCGTGATGAATCGCGGCATGGTCGACAACATCGCCGACCTGCCAGGTTTTTCCGCTCCACAAGCCCCCGCGCTACCGAGTGCAGACGGCTCCGTGAAGGAGGGAACCATGATGGATCCTTCGCTCTACCTCAAAAAAAATGACGAGAGTTACATTGTGGCAGAAGCCGTCGATCTGCTCTACGCGGCAGGCGAACCCGCGATGCGCGAAGACTTCGAGAACAAGCAGGTAGAAGTCACCGGCCAGTTCCTGCCCGCACTCACGGGAAATCCCAATGGCGACCGATTCAATCTGACCCGCCTTTTCGTTATGTGCTGCGCCGCCGATGCCCGCCCTGTGGCAATCAGCGTGCAATCCCAACCCGCCACCGACCTCCCGAAAATGACTTGGGTGAAAGTGCGAGGCAAGGCCACCTTTCCTGTCGAAGGCGGCATTCACATGCCGGTTATCGTTGCCGAATCCGTCACTGAAACCGATGCTCCTGAAGAATCTTTCCTCTATTGAAATGAAACGCCTCCTCGCACCGCTCGCCCTCCTTCTCTTCGCCTCCACTCCACTAGCCCGTGCCGAGATGCAGGGAGCCTGGATTTCCTCCGTTCACAACATCAACTTTCCCTCACGAGAGGGGCTCAGCGTGGACGAACAAAAAGCCCAAGCCGTGCGCCTTCTGGATGCAGCCAAGGGCGCGGGACTCAATGCCGTTCTTCTGCAGGTGCGCCCAGAAAGCGATGCCCTCTATGCCTCTCCACTGGAGCCTTGGAGCCGATTCCTCACCGGCACACAGGGCCAGTCGCCCGGCTACGATCCGCTGGCTTTTTTTATCGGCGAAGCCCGCAAGCGCGGCCTTGAGGTCCACGCATGGATCAACCCCTACCGCGCCGCCGCCAATGTCTCGCACCCTCGCGCGGCGGGACATATCAGCCGCCGCTTTCCCAATTACGCCTACCGCATCGGCACCGTGCTCTACATGGATCCCGGCGCACCCGAAGTCCGCCGCCACATCAACGCCGTCGTGCGCGATCTCACAGCCCGTTACGACATCGCCGGTGTCCACCTCGATGATTATTTCTACCCCTACCCAACCGAGAGGGGGGGGCTCCCGAACTTCCCTGATGACAGAACCTACGCTGCATACCGTGCGGCGGGAGGCAATCTCGCAAAGGCCGATTGGCGCCGTGAAAATGTCAACACCCTCATCCGTGAACTCAGCCAAACCGTCCACTCCACACGCCCCGGACTCCAGTTCGGCGTTAGCCCCTTCGGCATTTACACCAAAGGCGCGCCCTCGGATGTCAAAGCCGGCGTCGATCAATACAATGAACTCTTCTCCGACCCAGTCACTTGGATGAAAAATGGCTGGGTCGACTATCTTGCCCCGCAGCTCTATTGGCGCGAAGGCGGCCCGCAAAGCTTCTCGTCGCTACTCCGCTGGTGGAGAAGCCCCTCCGTGAACCCAAAAGGCGTACCAATCCTCCCAGGCATTGCCGTGGACCGCCTCACCTCGCATGGATGGGGCGCAGACGAAATCAACCGCCAACTCAAGCTCGAAAAAAACATCGCCCCGCGCCCGCGCGGCGGTTTCCTACTCTGGAACATCGGCGCCGTTTCAAAAAACACGAAAGGCGTGGTCGCTGCGATACGCCCGAATTGATGCCCCTCATCACCCATCAAACGCAGTGAAATCTTTGTTAAAATAAAAACCGACCTCTGGTGCGGTACAGCCAATGTCCCAAGCCGCATGGAATCCTCCGGCATACCAGGGGATTATCTTGGAGCAAAACCAAACCGAACTTCATTCACATTTCGAACTCGAAGAGCGTGGTGTGGCCGAGTGCAAGGGGCTTGGCCAGGTGAAAACGTTCTTTCTTAAAGGACGCGGCCGAGCTGACGACCTGGAGGTCAAATCAAAAACATAAAAACTTTGTGTCATTGTTTGACACAATGCGGCATGACGATCACACTACCCAACTCTCAATCAATAAACGATGAAAACATTCTCAGCCAAATCCG
>DGXZ01000083.1:33966-39774 GCA_002396485.1 Spartobacteria bacterium UBA5019 | reverse complement strand
ATTGTCAAATTGGCGCTATTTTTTTTGAGATTCTTGCGAAACTTGGATTAAAAACTTGCAATGCTCGGATTTTATCATATTCTGCGCGTCCTTTATGGCAAAAACAGCATGGCTCGAGCGCAACAAGCGCAAACAGAAAACAGTTGAAAAATATGCGGCTCTCCGCGCGGAATTGAAGGCTAAAAAAGATTACGCCTCACTCACGCAGCTTCCCCGCGACGCAAGCCCAACACGGCTTGTCAATCGCTGCCGCATCTCCGGACGCCGCCGCGCATTTCTTCGTCGGTTTCAAATTTCCCGCATCACTTTCCGTGAACTCGCTTCGTCCGGTCTCATCCCCGGCGTAACGAAATCGAGTTGGTAATCACCTAGTCCGCCCGTTGCCACTCTCGGCAGCGCAGGCGGGCAGTCTGCCACGGTTCCATGTCTCCGCTCTGGAAGAGAACCCCTTTCGTAGGTTTCGGAATCGGAATGGGGCTTATTGGCGCAGTGGCACTTGCCTTGAAGCACCGCCAGCGCACTGCGCGTGGCGTCATACCGGATGAAATATCCCCCGCCATTTTTGCGACGCGGTCGGTTTCCACATCCCAAGGCGAGATTGTCTATCATGTCAGCGGATCCGGCGAACCACTCGTTTTCCTTCATGGTTTTTTTCTGGGAGCATCCTCTTACGAGTGGTCAAAAGTTTATTCCAGAGCTGCTGCCAACCATGAAGTCATAGCTCCCGATCTTATTGGATTTGGAGAATCGGAGAGACCTTCCAAGCCTCTGGAGGCCTGCGATCATGTGGAATGCCTAGCTGAGTTTCTGCGCGAGGTGGTGCCTCAAAAGCCCGCAGTGATTATTGCAAGCGGCGTTAGTGCCAATCTTTCGCTTCTTCTGGCCGCTCGCCACCCGGAGTTGGTTTCAAGAATGGTTCTCTTTCTCCCCACAAACCTCCGCGACTCACAAAAATGTCGATCCATGGGCATGGTGCGTAAAAGCAGCATCCCCGGGCTGAGCCACCTCATATACCGTCGTCATATCGCCCAGACTTCGTTCATGCGCTTGTGGCTCGAATCCTACGGATTTGCAAATCCCCAAAAAATCACTCCTGAGACTTTGAGCGTGCTCGTCAATTGCGCACAGCAATATGGTGCCGAACACGCGATTTTTAATTTTTTCAGAAAACGCCATGGCTTTGATGTTTCCAGCCACCTTTCCAGTGTTCTTGCCCCGGTTCATATCCTCTGGCCAGCGAAGGCTGCTGGGTTCCATCCGAGTGATGCTGTGAATCTCTGCCGCCACCTTCCACGCGCGAGCATGGAGATTTTGCCCGATGCCTCGGCATTTGCTCCCATGGAATCGCCAGATGACATCAGCGCAGCCGTCCCGCGTTGGATCGACGGCGACCTCACCGCTCTTCAAACCCCTTGATAGTTTTCCATGTCCGAAACGTCCCAAACCAAAACCAGTCAGCGCATCGTGTTGATCCGCCATGGGGAAACGGATTGGAGCCTGAGTGGACGCCACACCTCGGTCACCGATATTCCACTCACCCCGGAAGGCGAGCGGCGATCCGTCGCCCTTGCCCCCTTCCTGGAAAATTGGAACTTTGGTCTCGTGCTCTGCAGCCCCCGTCTTCGTGCGCGGCGGACATGCGATCTTGTCGGTTGGGGAGGGGAGGCCGTCGAGACTGAGGATCTCTGTGAGTGGAATTACGGGAAATACGAAGGCCTCACGACAGCAGAAATCCGTAAATCGGTGCCGGGTTGGACTGTTTTCACCCAGCCTTGTCCCGATGGGGAATCCGCTCAGGATGTCGCTGCGCGCGTGGACCGCGTCATCTCGCAAGTCCGCGAATTTGGAGGCGATACCCTTCTCGTTGCACATGCCCACTGCCTGCGCGTTCTCACCGCCCGATGGCTTGGGATGAGCCCAGAGTCTGCCCGCTTTTTCAATCTGGAAACAGGACGATGGAGCCTGCTTGGCTACGAACATGAAAACCCGGTGCTCAAGGTCTGGAGCGCTCCTCCAGCCTGATTTCCCGCTAGTAAGCTAAAATGCCAATCGGCTTATTTCTTCTCCGCCCCATAATCCCCAAGGACAGGCTCGCTGTGGCGAGTATTGATGGATTTTGAATGTTGGATTTGGATTCATTGAGTATTTTTTTGAGGTGGCCCCCGAAAATCGGACCAGCGGTTATGAGATAAAAAGCGGTGCTTGGAAGAGGTCAATAAACCTACAACCAACCATTGAAATGAAAGCCAAACGTAGAAAACACGATAGCGCCTTCAAGGCGCGGCTGGCCATTGAGGCCGAGAAGGAAGAGAAAACGATTCATGAGATTGCGAAGGATAACGATGTTCATTCCACGCAGGTCACGTAGTGGAAGAAAATGCTGGCAAAAAAATCGCCAGCGTGTTCGAAAGCGGCAAACGCGCTGGGATGGAAGATTTTGAAAAGGAGCGGGAAAGGCTTCATTCCAAGATTAGTCAACTGCCCGTGGAGGTTGATTTCCTGGAAAAAAAATCTAAACAGCTCGGCCTGTGAGGCGTGCCGAGCTGCGGCCCATCTCTCAGTTGCAGTTGAGTGCTTGTAAAATTCCTTTATCCGGGTAGGGTCACACGCTCCAGAAATGTGCTCTGACAGCTGGACTTCAACCAATGAAAATTTACATAGACGGCGAATTTTACGACAAGGAGAACGCAAAGATTTCGGTTTTCGATCATGGATTGCTTTATGGGGATGGCGTTTTTGAGGGGATTCGTTTTTACAATGGGCGCGTGTTCCGCCTGGAAGAGCACATCGACCGGTTGTGCGATTCCGCCCGCGCGATTTGTCTGAATATCGGCTTAGACAAAGCCGCTGTCACCGAAGCCACGCTCGAAACCATACGCCGAAATGAACTTCAGGATGGCTATGTGCGTTTGGTTGTGACGCGCGGTGTGGGTGATTTGGGGCTCAACCCAGCGCTCTGTCCGAAGGCTTCCATCGTAATCATCGCTTCGAAAATCACCCTCTATTCACCGGATAAATATTTGAACGGGCTCGAGGTGGTGACCTGTGCCACCCGCCGCATCCCGCACGGGGCCTTGAGCCCCATGGTGAAGTCCTTGAACTATCTCAACAATGTCCTCGCCAAAATCGAGGCGCAGAATGCCGGAGCGGGTGAGGGGCTTATGCTCAACGAGCAGGGGTTTGTGGCCGAGTGCACGGGCGACAATATTTTTGTTGTTAAAAACGGTGTCATCACCACGCCGCCCATTGCTTCGGGCGCCCTCGCCGGAGTGACCCGCGAGGTGGTCTTCGACCTCGCTGCCGAGTTTGGCATTCCCATTCACGAGCCCATGATGACCCGCTACGACATTTACACGGCCGACGAGTGTTTTCTCACAGGCACTGCAGCCGAGGTGATTCCAGCCGTGAAGCTCGACACGCGCTTGATCGGCGAAGGCCTGCCCGGGCCGATTACGAAAAAGCTCATCGCCCGCTTCCGCGAGTTGACAGCATCCACCGGCGCATTGATCTATAAATAACAAGATGCAGTGCGATGTTTGCCAGACTAAGGAGGCCACCGTTTTCCTGACGCAGATCGTCGATGGGAAAATGCAAAAAGTGAATCTCTGTGAAGGCTGCTCGAAAGAGAAAGGCGTTAACGATCCGACAGGCTTTGCCCTTGCCGATCTCTTGCTTGGCCTGGGTGCTTCCCAGGAAATTGAAAAATCTCCGGCCTCCCTGAAATGTCCTGTCTGCGGATTCACACAGGCCGATTTTAAAAAGACCGGACGACTTGGCTGCAGCAATTGCTACACGGTTTTTGCTGAGGGCATCGCTCCCATGCTGAAAAATATGCACAAGGGAACGCAGCACACCGGCAAAACTCCAGCCGCGTTTCACAAAATCCGCGAACACGACGAAAAAATCAAAGCACTCCAAGAAGACCTCTCCAAGGCCATCGACGCGGAGGAATTCGAACTCGCCGCCAACCTGCGCGACCAAATCCGCCAAGTGGAGGCCGAGCTCGCTTCATGAAATTTTCCCGCATCATCGCCAACTCCGGCGAATGGCTTTCGGGCGATGGCCCCAACCGTCAGATTGTTGTTTCCAGCCGAGTTCGTCTCGCCCGCAATCTTCGAGACAAGCCCTTCCCCGGTTGGGCTAAAAAATCCGAGCGCCTGGATGTGATGAGCCTCGTCAAGCAGGCTGTGGAGCATCTTCCCGAAATGGCGGAGTCCTATTCCGAAAACCTCGAGGCTCTTTCGCCCTTGGAAAAACAGGTTCTCGTCGAACGGCACCTCATCAGTCGCGAGCACGCAGCCAAAGGCGTGGGCAGCGCGGTGGTCATGAATGCCCCACAGTCCCTCAGCGTGATGATCAACGAGGAAGACCACCTGCGCATGCAGGCGATTCGCTGTGGTCTTCAGCTCGACAATGTTTTCAAGATGATCAATCGCGTGGATTCCGAACTCGAGGACAGTCTGGAATTCGCCTACAGTTCAGAACTCGGCTATCTCACCGCCTGCCCGTCAAATGTCGGCACCGGTATGCGCGCCTCGGCCATGCTGCATTTGCCAGGTCTCGTCATGAGCGACCAGATCAACAAGATCATCAATTCCGTGAACAAGATCGGTCTCGCCGTCCGTGGCCTCCACGGCGAAGGCACCGAAGCGATGGGCAATCTTTTTCAGGTTTCCAACCAGACGACCCTCGGCGAGGCAGAGGAGGAAATCATCGGACGGCTGAACCGCGTCATCGAGCAGGTCATCGAGCACGAGCAAAATGCGCGTGCCCTCCTGGCCCAGCGGAAGGCGATCACTCTGCATGACCAGATCGGCCGCGCTTATGGTCTCCTTTGTCATTCCTATTCCATCAGCTCTAAGGAAGCTTTGAATCTCCTTTCGATTATCAAACTCGGCATAGACCTCTCCGTCTTCCCCGATGCCCACCGCTTTCCAGTGGATGAGCTTTTTATCGAAACCCAGCCCGCCCATCTTCAAAAGGGCGCTCAAGTCTTAAAAATGTCCTCCGAGGAAAGGGACGCCTTGCGCGCCACTATTATTCGGGCCAAACTATCACAGGTGCCACAGCCAGACATAGTCCGTCTCAGGCTCGCCACACCCGCCAACACCGAAAACCAATGATGAATAACTTCACTCCACGCGCCCAACAGGTTCTCGCCCTTGCCCGCAAGGAAGCCGACCGCTTCAATCACAATTATGTCGGCACCGAGCATCTGCTTCTGGGTTTGATTAAGCTTGGTCAAGGTGTTGCTGTGAATGTTCTTCAAAAGATGGGGCTCGACCTGGAGACCGTGCGAATGGAGGTCGAAAAACAAGTTGGCTCCGGCCCAGAGACCAAAATGGTGGGCAACATTCCCTACACTCCGCGCGTCAAGAAAGTCCTCGCCCTTGCCGGCAAGGAAGCCAAAAGCCTGCAGCACTCCTATGTCGGTACCGAGCACATTCTTCTCGGTCTGCTCCGCGAGGGCGAGGGCGTCGCCGCCCGCGTTCTGAAAAATCTCGAGGTAGACATCGAGCGCACCCGCAATGAAATTCTCAAGGAACTCGATCCGAATTTCGCTCCCGATGAGGAAAGCGACACGATTCCCACCGAGGCCAGCCCAAGCGGCAAGTCCTCCAGCAAAACCCCGGCTCTCAAAGCCTATGGCCGCGATCTCACCGAGCAGGCGCGTAAAGGCGAACTCGATCCTGTGATTGGTCGTGCCGATGAGATCGAGCGCATCGTTCAAATCCTCTGCCGCCGCACCAAGAACAATCCCGTCCTCATCGGCGAGGCCGGTGTTGGCAAGACCGCCATCGCCGAAGG
>DGXZ01000083.1:0-33795 GCA_002396485.1 Spartobacteria bacterium UBA5019 | reverse complement strand
GCAAGACCGCCATCGCCGAAGGTCTCGCCCAAGAGATCATCTCCGGCAACGTTCCCGAGATTCTTCGCGACAAACGCGTCATCACTCTCGACCTCGCTCTGATGGTCGCCGGCACCAAATACCGCGGCCAATTTGAAGAACGCATCAAGGCCGTGATGGACGAGATTCGCAAAAACAAAAACATTATCCTTTTCATCGACGAGCTTCATACCCTCGTCGGAGCAGGTTCCGCCGAAGGGGCGATGGATGCCTCGAATATCATCAAGCCAGCTCTCAGTCGTGGCGAAATGCAGTGCGTCGGTGCGACAACGCTCAACGAATACCGCAAATACATCGAAAAGGATTCCGCTCTGGAGCGCCGATTTCAGCAGGTCAAAGTGGAAGCCCCCACAGTGGATCAGACGATTCAGATTCTTCATGGCATCCGTCCAAAATATGAGGCCCACCACAAGGCCAAGTTCCTCGACGAGTCGCTCGAAGCCGCTGCCAAACTCTCCGATCGCTATCTCACCGGACGCTTCCTGCCCGATAAGGCGATTGACCTGATGGACGAAGCTGGTTCCCGCGCGCGCATTGCCGCGATGACCCGCCCGCCCGATGTGAAGGACATCGAGAAGGAAATCGAAACCATCCGCCTCGACAAGGAGGCTGCCATCAAGTCCCAGGATTTTGAAAAAGCGGCATCCCTCCGCGATGTTGAGAAACAGGCCAAGGACAAGCTCGATGGCATTCTCTCCGAGTGGCGTGCCCACAAAGAAGAAAGGGAGGTCACCGTCAGCGCCGACGAGATCATGCAGGTCCTCTCCAAATGGACCGGCGTGCCTCTTTCCCGCATGGAGCAGCAGGAAACCGCGAAGCTCCTCGCGATGGAAGGCGAACTCGAAGGCAAGGTCATTGGACAAAACGAGGCCGTTGTGGCCATCAGCAAAGCCCTCCGCCGCTCCCGCGCGGACCTCAAGGATCCGAAGCGTCCGATCGGTTCCTTCATTTTCCTCGGCCCGACCGGCGTCGGAAAAACCTTCCTCGCCCGCACGCTGGCCGAGTTCATGTTCGGCACCGCCGATGCGCTCATCCAGATCGACATGAGCGAATACATGGAGAAATTCAGCGCCTCCCGCCTCATCGGTTCGCCTCCCGGCTACATCGGCTATGAAGAGGGCGGGCAACTCAGCGAGGCTGTGCGCCGCAAGCCCTACGCCGTTGTGCTATTCGACGAAATCGAAAAAGCCCACCCGGATGTCATGCATCTTCTCCTTCAAATTCTGGAGGAAGGCAAAATCACCGACTCCCTCGGCCGTAAAATCGACTTCCGCAACACGATCATCATCATGACCTCGAATGTCGGAGCGGAACTGATCAAAAAGCAGACCACGCTCGGCTTTGGCGCGCCGGTCGCCGGCACGGACAACTACGATGTGATGAAAGATAAAATCCTCGGCGAAGCCAAACGCGTCTTCAAACCGGAGTTCATCAACCGTCTCGACGACATTATCGTCTTCCACACACTCGAAAAACCCGACCTCATCAAAATCGTGGACCTTGAAATCAGCAAAGTCGTGGAACGCATCAAGACGAAGAACATCCACCTCACGCTCGATCCCACCGCACAGGAATTCCTCATCAGCAAAGGCTACGACCCGACCTACGGAGCTCGCCCGATGCGACGCGCCGTGGAAAAATACATCGAAGACCCGATGGCCGAGGAAGTGCTCCGTGGAAATATCAAGCCGGGTGACGGCGTGACCGTTCAAAAAGACGGCGACAAGCTCGGTTTTGTCGTTGTCCACTCCACCGAGGAGGCCGAGACCCCCGCAGCTTGACCCTGAAAGATAGCCTAGTCCAAGTTGGCCATCCAGCCCTCAGGGTCGATGTGCGCGGAATGACGGATTGCTTTCAATAAAAAGCTTGCGTTTTGGTTATTTTTTTGGTGTTTGGATTTCATGAATTCACGCGCCACCCTGCTGCCGATAGTTTTCGCTTTTTTCTTCACATTCTCCCTTGCGGCACAGCCCCTGCCGAGCGGTTATGATCTGCGTTCCGTCGCCGTCGACGGCGGTATTCAAGCCTGGGTTTCAGCCATCCAAAACCAAGGCACGGCCGAGGATTGCTGGACCTTCGCCTCCGCCACGGCAATGGACAGCAACCTGCTCAAGTCCGGCATCCTGCCATCTTCATCAACACCTCCACCGATCATTGTCTCCTCGTGGCACCTTTCGACAAATAATGGCGCTCCTGATCAACTTGAGGCCAGAGCGGCATTCAATGGTAACACCTCCAACTGGGGTGGTGAAATGTATCAAGCTCTTGGCTATCTGACTCGCGGCACAGGGCAATGGCAAATTCCCAACGCTTCACAGGATGTGCTCCCGGGATTGGGCTACAAATTCCGCCAAACCATGGGCGGCGGCCCGGTGCTGGATGCGCAATACCCGCTGAACCCATTTCCGCTCACTGTTACGAATTCAAACGGCTACCCGCCCTACCTTGGTCCTCTCGTCCCGACCTCCGGCCAGTCGATTTCCTACCGTGTCACTTCCATGGCATTCTACGACCAAGGATTCTCGAACAATGTCGATCTTCCGGCATCCACGGGAAATGTGACGATCGATGGTGACACTTACGCAACATACAATTTCAACCTTGGTGCGGCTGATCCCCAAGTTGCTGCAATCAAGAATGCCATGATTCAAAATGGGGCCGTCACGACTTTCATGAATGCCTACGGCGATTTCTACCCCATCAAAGGCTCGCCGACCAACACCATCCAATATTTCAATGGCCGAAACGCCACCGCCTACTCTGACCATTCAGTCACGATTATTGGCTGGGACGATGCCTACACGATGACCAATCCATCGACCAACGCTACATCAACGGGCGCTTGGCTTGTTCAAAACAGTTGGGGCAGCACCGGACCAAACGGATGGAACAACAGCGATGGCACCTTCTGGGCCTCCTACAACGATGCCGTGATCGGCCGCTCGGGCGTTTCCACTTTCACTCTCGCTCCGAATGCGGGCTATTCAACGACAGTCATCCAAAACGAACTCGGTCCGATGGACTACTCGGGAAACTACGATGGTGTCGCGAATGTGAACCCCGTCGGTATCGGGGCCCCCACAGGAATGGCAACACGCAATGAAAACACGGTTGCCAGCATCCTCACGCCGACTGAAAATACTGAACTCCTCGCACTCGGTATCTTTACCCAGGTCGCGGATGTGGTCGTGCAGGTGGACATCTACGATTCATGGAGCAACGGCCCATCGAACCTTCTTACAAGCGCCAACTTCACTCTCAGCGACATCGGCTATTCCCAAGTCGACTTGCCAAATTTCCTCAGCCTTACAGCATCCGACAGCATCGTCGTGCGACTCACTTACCTTGATGGGGAAACTCTCTCGCCCGTTGCAAATGCCGTCCCGATCACAGTCGGCGGGTCGGGCCTCAATGGCTACACCACAGTGAACCATGGGCTTTCCTACTACCTCAACAGCAATTCCGAGTGGAAGGATTTAGCCGATGTTTCCTATGAGGCCTACTATAACAATACTCCTGATATCACCGGTGGCATCCTTTTCCTGAAAGGCATCACCGCCTATTCGTTACCGGATTTCACATGGACCGGAGAAAATGGAACGGGTGCTTGGAACTCGCCGGCCAACTGGGCTGAAAACGAAGTTCCGACCAACGGAATGGTCGCTTACTTCTGCACTTCAAACCAGACGGGCATTGATACGGTGACCAACCTGCATCTTGGCGGCATCGTATTCGACGATTGCGCGCCTTCCTACACCATTTCCAATAATAAGATCACCCTCTCGGGAGACATCGTGAACATCTCCCCTAACACCCAAACTATTAACTCCAATCTGGCTTTCTCCAGTTCCCTCGCATTCGTCGGTGCGAATGGAAGTTTATCAATCGGAGGAGCGGTTGAGATGGTCGCAACGGGTTCGAATTCCACCATTCTGGCCATCGGCGGAAATGCTCCGGTGACCATCTCGGGCCAGATCAGTGGAAACGGCGGCATCACCCTCGCGAGCAACAGTAACCTCATTCTCTCCGCCAACAACACCTACACTGGCGGAACCACCCTCGCTTCGGGAACACTCCAGGCCCTCTCGCCCATGGCCTTGGGCAATGGTTCACTCACACTCTGCGGCGGATCACTTGCTGTCGGCACTTCAGGCTCGCCCGGGCACACGCTGGGGGGAATCACACAGCTCAACTGGGCTTCCACAAACTCCACCATTTCGCTGGCCGGCGCTCATAGTATCAGCGTCACGGGTAACTTCACAAACGGCGACTTCACCGGAACACGCATCTTCAGCTTCGGACAACCGGAACTCCTTCAACTCGGAAACAACACGCTGGTCACATTCGCAGCCACCGATTTCAACGCCTTGAGATTCTCCGCCACCACCAACTCGAACATCACTCTCAACGGAGCATTTCACATCGTCGGCAACAGTCTTATTTACACGCTATCGGGCGGTTCTGCTTCGGGAAACACCATCAGCTCCGCCACAGTTCCGACATGGGCGGTATTCGATGTGACCGGCTCTACCACAACCGCTGGCGCCACCAATACGGTCAATGCCCTCAATTTCACAAATAACGGCAACCTCGCAATCCAGTCGAATGGTCAACTCGTCGTTTCTTCCGGAACCATGGCCGTGCAGAGTGGATCCTCGGTAGTCAGCGGCGGCAACCTCATCACCCCGGGCAGCTTCAACAAATCCGGCGCGGGTGAACTCGATGTCCAGAGCAACATGAGCGTCAGTGGCACGGCAAGCGTTGATCAAGGCCTTCTCTCGGTGAATGGAAACCTCATTGCTAACAACGTGGCCGTAAACCCAGGAGCCACATTGGGCGGAAACGGTACGATCTCCTCGAGTGTGAATGTGCAGGGAAATCTCTCGCCCGGAAATTCGCCAGGAACCCTCACTATCGCTGGCAACTTGGTTTTGAGCAGCGCCAGTGCGACCCATATCGAGATCGCCAGCCTGACGAACTTCGACCGCATCATCATAGGCGGCACCACGACCCTCGGCGGCACGCTCGATGTCATCCCCTACGGTGGAAACACCCTCGCTTATGGGCAGCAGTACAACATCCTCCAAGCAGGAAGTATCACCGGAAACTTTGCGACCATCACAGCACCGGAAACCTTCCGTGGACGCTTCCTGAATAGCGGCACGGTGGGAACGATCCTCATCGCGCCGGATACCTACACGCGCATGGCGGTAACTCCAAATCAGCGCGAGGTGGCGAAGGCTTTGGATCGTTTTATTCCCGCCACCAGCCGCGACCAACTTTTTGTGAGCACGATGCTCGATTTGCAAACGGCCGAGCAATACCCGGCCGTGTTCCAGCAGATCATGCCGGGATTTTACGAGAGCTTGGCCAATATCGCGATCGAGCAGACCTATAATCAAACGCAACTCCTGAACCAGCGCATGAGCTCGCTGCGATTGGGAGTCGGAGGGTTTCAAGCGATGGGCCTGAGCCAACCGATCAAATACGACAAGGATGGCAAGAGCGCGGCGGATGCGAAGACGGCGTCGCCCATTGTAGAAAACGGCGCTGCCACAAATTGGAACTCCTGGGTATTGGCGGACGGGGAATTTTCCAATGCGCGCGGGTTGGCCGGGGTTCCGAATTATCAAAACAACGCGGGCGGATTCCTCTTCGGAGCGGATTATCGCTGCGGGGCGAATTTCTCCAGCGGGCTCTTCGCCGGCTACGAATACAGCTATGCGAAATACACGGGCGGCAGCAGCACGCAGGGAAATAGCGCGCTCTTTGGTCTCTACGGCAGCTACGCCAACGAGAACGGATACTACGCCGATGCGGTCGTGAGCGGAGGCTACACGGGGTATCAAACACGGCGCGCGATCGCCTTTGGCGGAATCGACCGCACGGCGCGGGCTACGCCGAACAGCGGTCAATTCAGCGCCGCGCTGAACCTCGGCAAGGACTTCGAAATCGGCAAATTCACGCTCGGTCCGATAGCCTCGGCACAATACACCTACGCCGGAGTCGGCGGCTTCACGGAAACTGGGGCCCAGAGCCTCGATCTGGCGCTCGGGCAGCAAAACGCCAACAGCCTGCGCACCAACCTTGGCGCCCGCTTAGCCTACACATGGGCTATGAGTAAAAAACTCACGCTCATTCCCGAAGTGAGGGGCTTTTGGATTCATGAGTTCCTGAACAACGGGCGGAATATCAACTCCGCATTGGATGGCGGCAGCGGCGCGTCGTTTGGCTACGAGACAGCCACGCCGTATCGCAATAGCGCCTTCGGCGGGGTCGGAGTGACGGCAAAGCTCGGCGAACGCTGGAGCGGATCGGTCTTCTACAACGTGAACTTCGGCAGCGAGAACTACACAAGCAACATCATTAGCACCTCGCTCAATTTTGCCTTTTGATTTTTGAGTGCATCGCAATTCATGCGCCGAATAGTTCGTTTTTATCCGAGCGACTTGTGGGCTGTGTCTTTCAATGTCCAGGCGGTGCAGATGGTGGCAAGGGAGGATACAACCACCAGCGCCGCCGGGGCCACGGGATAGCCAGAAAACTGAATCAATGCGGTGGCGACGAGCGGAGTGGTCCCTCCAAAGAATCCGGCGGCGATATTGTAGGAGATGCCCAATCCACTGCCGCGCAACTCAAACGGAAACTGCTCCGCAATCCAAATCTGGTAGGGAGTGAATCCAACCGCCACCAAGATCGCAAAAAATCCTGTCGCAAGAAAATCGCCCTCCCATCCGCCCTTCTCGAGCATTACAAAAAAGGGGAATGCAAATCCCAGACATGCGGTTGAGGAGACCAATACCATTTTTTTGCGGCCGAACAAATCAGCCAGAAGGCCCGACACCGGCATCGCAATCATGATCAATGCAACCGCAAGCGTCTGTGTCGCCAATGCGCTTTTTTGGTCCAGATAGCGTTCGGTCGCGAGATACGAGGAGAGGAAGACCGCTACCAGATAGAACGATGCAGCGGCCCCCCAGCCCAGCAGTGCGCCTCGAATGAGAAGACAGGGATGCTCCTTGAGCACACGCACCACGGGCGAGGGGGCCTTGCAGGCTGGCTCCAGAGGCGCGTCCGCAGGCAGCACCCTTCGCAGGACCCCAATCACAATTCCCAGGGGAAGCGAGAGCAGAAAGGGAATCCGCCAAGCCCACTCGAGGATTTCCTCGGAGGTGAAAACCGAAAAAAGAATGTTGCCGGTTGCCGATCCCAATAGCAATCCGGCTGTCGCACTCATCGCGGCAAAGCTCCCGTGGAAGGCGCGCCGGTTCGAGGGGGCGTGTTCGATCAAGTAGGAAAGCGATGTGGTGAACTCCCCTCCGACCGACAAGCCTTGCAGGAGCCTAAAAATTGTGAAGAGCACCGGCGCAGCTATCCCGATCGTTTGGATGGTTGGTAGGCATCCCACCAAAAATGTCGCAAGCGCCATCACTAACGCCGAGAGCAACAACGCCCGCCGCCGTCCAAACCGGTCGCCTATGTGCCCCAGGATCGTGCCGCCTGCTACTCGCGCGAGGTAGCCGGCAGCGAAAACACCGTATGCGGAAAGAAGACCCATAAAGCCTCCGCTGTCAGAAAAAAACAACTTCCCGAGCGTGGCCGCCAGCACTCCGTAGAGTCCGAAGTCATACCACTCCATGAGATTCCCCGAGACCCCTGCGAGGAGAGGCAAAAAGCGCGAGCGGAAACGACCCATAAATCCTCCTAAAAGAATTTCGGCGCCGCAGGTTTGCCATCGCGGCAAATCCTCAATCCAGAGACAGGCATCCAGACGATCATTTTAAACACCTCTTTTTCGTATCACCACCTCGCGACGGAAAAAGCTTAAAAGCGGATTCGGCCTCTCTGTTTCAGCAATATCTGCGCAGTCTCCTGCGAACCACCGACTACGCATCAAACCCTGCTTTCTAACTGTCCGCTGGTGGACTGGAACAGTCCGCGAAAAATTTTCAAAAAAATACTTGACCTTGTCTCCGCCTTTTGTAGGAAGGGAGTCCTCTATGAAAAGCATTCTTCTAATCAACGCGGCGGCCCTCATGCTGTCGATTCCCTCAGTTTATTCGCAATCTCCCCCGTCATCCCGGCCTGCTGAATCCTCCAAGGAAGAGGCTGATAACAATGCCAAGCAATTGAATCTCGATAAAATGCCCGGCTTTGGTGGAGTTGCCTTCGGTGCCGATTTTCCAGTGGCCGAATTCAAACTCGAGCAAGACCGCGGTACCTTGAAAATCTACCGCAAGACCACGGAGAAAACCCTCATGGGCTCCGCCCTCTTGGATGATGTCCTCTACTATGTTTTCAATGGCAAATTCTACGGTGTCGCCTTCCACACTGCCGATGGACAGGATTCCCTCGCCTTGAAGGGAATTTTGATCAACGCCTTTGGCACAGGCACTGATTCCGAGGACAGCGGACCCTCCACTATTTGGATGGCCAAAAGCCGCGGCGCACTGTTTGATCTGAATACTTCTACTGGGGAGTCCAGCGCCTTCATTTTCGATCACAAACTCCACAACGCCGTTCTTACCGAACAATCCCAAGCCTCCCAGTCCGCAGCTCAACAACTCATCCAAGGAAAACCATGAAACCCTCGTTTACCAACCACCTCAAATCACTCGTCATCGGAGGCGCCATGGCCGCCTCGGTCATTCCTCAAATCCAAGCAGCCACCTCGCTTCCCGATCAAACCTCGATCGCCGACCGCGTCAACAAGGTGCGCGAAGCCGTTGGCAACTCCCAAGCATCCGTTCTGCCGGGCGGCGCCAACGCCTCCGACGCTGACATCATGTGGTGGAGAAATGCTTGGGGCAACGGCGGTTGGCATAACTGGCACAACGGCTGGCGCAATGGTGGCGGTTGGGGCAACTGGCATAATTTCTGAACGGTTCCCTCACAAATCCTGATTCGCCTGCACCAGCGGAGGAATGGATGACGCTCGCCGTCATCCAGCCCTCACCATTTTGCAATATCAATTGCGATTATTGTTACCTTCCTGACCGGGCCAAGACGGATCGCATGGGCGAGGAAACCCTTCACAAGGTGGTGAAGGGTTTGTTCGCCACGGACCTCGTTCGCGAGGCGATCACTTTCGTCTGGCACGCTGGGGAGCCCTTGGCGGTTCCAAGGGAGTGGTATGGCAAGGCCTTTGAAATCATCTCGAGTCATGCCCCCGCCGGTCTTAGAATCACGCACTCCTTCCAAACTAACGCGACTCTGCTCAACGAAGAATGGTGCGATTTTATTCAGAAGACTGGAGTTTGCATGGGGGTGAGCATCGATGGCCCCTCCCGCATTCACGATGCGCACCGCAAAACGCGCAGCGGGGCCGGAACGCACGGACGGGCCATGCGCGGCATTTCGCTTCTCAAGAGCCGGGGCATTGATTTTCATGTCATCGCTGTTGTCACAGGCGACTCTCTCGACCACCCGGACGAGATTTTTGACTTCTTCATCGAAAATGGCATTACACGTTTCGGCTTCAATGTGGAGGAGCAGGAAGGAATTCATGAAAAAAGCTCTCTCGAAGGGGCGGGCTATGACCGCATCGAGGCGTTCTTCCAGCGGATTTTTGAAAGGCAAAAAGCGCTTCAGGGGGCCGTGCGAGTCAGGGAATTCGACTTCGCGTTGCAGCGCATTCTCGGGAAACGGGCAGCCACCCGGGAGGACTTCGTTTTCGAGAATGAGCAGGTCCGGCCCTTCGGAATTCTCAACATCGATTGGCAGGGGAATTTCTCCACCTTCTCGCCGGAGATGCTCGGCCTTGCCACGGAAAAATACGGCATTTTCACCTTTGGTTCTTTTTTGAACGGCGGACTCGAGGCGTCGCTTTCGAATCCGGCGTTTCTCAAAGTGCTCGAGGACACCCGCGCGGGAGTCGAACGCTGCCGTCGCGAGTGCGGCTTCTTCGCTCTCTGTGGAGGAGGAGCACCGGCGAACAAGTTTTTCGAGAACGGCACGTTCGAATCGTCCGAGACGGCCTACTGCCGAAACATCATTCAACTCCCCATCCGCATCGTGCTGGAGGACCTCGAGAACAGCCTCGTCCAAACCGGCCCTCCACTCGCAAACCCTGCAACTCCCGGCGATTCCTGACTCCTCACCCGTGTGTCATTGCATACCACCTCTTCAAGATGACCCTATGGCTGAATTTTCGCAGTAGAGTTTGCCTGAGACTGCAGCCATGGGTGACCAATGAAGAAGCACGCAAAAATCACTGTCGCATTTTTGTGAACCTATGACAGGCTTGGAATTCTGATCGACCAAGCAACTCTCCAAATTTTACGAAATCAAATCTTTGCTCAACGAGCGCTGCGGGCAAGCCAAGCGGCTATTGATCCACCGCCGACGGAGGAGGAAGCAACGGCGTGAGGTTGCGGCCGTGGAAGAAATGTCTGCAGGAACTGGCCGCAACAACCGGTCTTGAAATTCACGTCAGGCACTTTCCTCCGGGCACAAGCAAATGGAACAAGATCGAGCACCGTCTCTTTGCTCAGATCACCCACAATTGGAGGGGACGCCCCCTGTTGAGTCGGCAAGTGGTCGTCAATCTCATAGGCTCGACAGCAACCCGGTCGGGACTGAAAATCAAAGCTGCATTGGATGATGGGAATTCTTGCTGTGTTGGATTGCAGGCAAAACGCACTGTGGCACAACCGAGGTTGTGACTCCCAACAGGCCGAAGAAGAATGCCACTGCTTACGAGAAACGAAAGGCGAAAGCGCGATTTCGGAGACGGGCGGCGATTGAGCCAAGAATCGGCCATCTCAAAAGCGACTTCCGGTTGGGCCGCAACTTCCTCAAGGGGCAACTCGGTGATGCGATCAACCTGCTTCTGGCCGCAGGGGCCTCGAACCTGAGCCTCTGGATGAGGCAGGTTCTTTTTGCGTTTGTTGCAGTAATCCAAAATTGGGCGCGAGAATGTTGGACTTTCCGCTCACCCTTTCCAGCGTGAGGGATTTCAGTGCCGATTATTTTTCTCAGCTAAATATATTGCGTCTATTTAATTTGTATAGATGGCATTAGAGCTATCCAGATTTTGGATAACTTACCCTTGCGGGCCTAGAAATTTTATAATAACCACGCCGCTAATAATTAGCGCTATTCCCAGAATGCTTGGAGGGTCGAGTTTTTGATTGTAAAAAAGCCAGGCTACGATGCTGATCATCACCGTCCCGACGCCTGCCCAGATGGCGTAGGCCGTGCCAACTTGCATGGTGCGGAGGGTCAAGGACAAAAAGTAAAATGAGGTTCCGTATCCCAAAACAACAATCAGCGAGGGTATGAGGCGGGTGAAGCCTTCAGCGGCCTTGAGGTACGAAGTAGAAATGACCTCAGCAAGGATTGCAATCGAGAGGTAGAGCCAGTGCATGAGTTGGTTATGGTCCAAGGAGGACTCAGGCGTGTTTTTTCTGTTCCTTGGCGATGAGCATGTAGAGCGAGGGGACGATGAGGAGGGTGAAGAGGGTGCCGATGGTCATTCCGCCGACGAGGACGAGGCCAATCGAGTTGCGGGCGGCGGCGCCGGCACCTGTCACTAGGACGAGCGGGAAGTGGCCGAACACGGTGGCCAGGCTGGTCATAAGAATCGGGCGAAGGCGAGTGAGGGCGGCACTGCGGACGGCTTCGAGTTTCGAGTGGCCTTCCTGTTGCATGTGGTTCGCGAATTCCACGATGAGGATGCCATTTTTGGCGATGAGGCCGATGAGTGTTACGAGGCCGATCTGGGAGTAGATATTCATCGTCGTGGTCCATCCATCGGTCCAGAATGGCACATCCGGTGCTGGCATTTTGAGGAAGGTGAAAATGAGAGCGCCGAACATGGCGAGAGGGACGGAGCCGAGAAGAATGATGAATGGGTCGCGGAAGCTGTTGAATTGGGCAGAGAGGACGAGAAAAATCATCACGATGGCGAGGGCAAAGGTGAAAAGGAACTTGGCAGGGCCTTCGGCGCGGAGTTGGCGGGATTCGCCGGTGTAGTCGAGGATGTAGCCCCGGGGGAGAATCTTGGCGGCTTCGTCTTCGAGGAACTTCAGGGCCTGATCGAGGGGGACGATGGCGACGCCGCTGAGTTTGACGGCGTTCATTTGCTGGAAGCGCTGGAGGTTGCGCGGCTCGACCTTGTTTTTCACGGTGGCAACGGTGGAGAGGGGAATGAGTTGGCCCTTGGGGCCACGGATGCGGATGTCGAGGAGTTGGTCTTCGTTGAGGCGCCCGAGGCGGGTGATCTGTGGGATGACCTTGTAGCTGCGGCCATCCATGTTGAAGCGGTTCACAAAATTCCCACCGGCGGCGGCGGAGAGGTCGGCTCCCACTTGCGCGAGGTCGAGGCCAAGTGCGGCGACCTTGTCGCGGTCGATGACAAATTCAGCCTGTGGCCTGTCGTACTTCACACTCACGATCGGCGGGAACGCGAACTTACCGCTGGCCATGGCCTTGAGCTTGAGTTGCTCGACGAATTCCAGAATGCGCTCGGTATCGGCGGTGGATGCCACAACGATCTCGACCGGGAAGTCGCCGCCGCCGGGCAAGGCGGGCGGAACGACGGCAAAGGAACTCACGCCGGGCACCTTGCCGAGGCCGGCTTGAACCTCGTTTTTCATGTCGAAGACGGTCCGGTCGCGCTGCGTCCAGCTTTTCAGGCCCATGCCGGAGAAGCCTCCGAATGTCTGGGTGATCTGGAATGTGTAGGCGGTCTCAGGAAAGCTCTGGAAAACCTTGTTCACCTCGGTGGCATGGACGGACATCTGGTCGATGGAGGCATTCGACGGCGTGTCAAGGATTCCAAAAATAACGCCCTGGTCCTCATTCGGAGCGAGTTCCTTCGGCGACTGGGTGTAGAGGAGCACGGTGACCAGTGTGAGAATGATCCATGCGGTGTAAACGGCTGGGCGCGCACCGAGCGTGGCATCGAGGATACGGGCGTAGAAGGATCGGATTTTTTCAAAGGTGGCATTGATGTGGCGCGGCAGCCAGGCATCCTCGGAGCGGGGCGTGAGCAGCTTGGATGACATCATTGGCGAGAGCGTGAGCGCCACAATGCCGGATACGAGCACGGCCCCGGCGAGCGTGAAGGCAAACTCGCGGAAGAGGGTGCCAGTGAGGCCGCCTTGCAGGCCGATGGGTGCATAGACGGCAGCGAGGGTGAGCGTCATGGCCACTATGGGACCGAAGAGCTCGCGCGCGCTGAGGATGGCTGCATCAAACGGCGACTTTCCCTCGCGCATGTGGCGCTCGACATTTTCTACCATGACGATGGCATCATCGACCACAATTCCGACGCTCAGGACGATGGCCAAGAGGGTAAGCAAATTGATGGTGAAGCCAAAAATCTGCATGAGAAAAACGGCTCCGATGAGGGAAATCGGAATGGCCACCACGGGCACAAGCACGGAACGCAAGGACCCCAGGAAAAGAAAAATGACGACCACGACGATGAGGAGTGTCTCGCCGAGCGTTTTTACGACCTCTTTGATCGCGTCTTCGATATAAACGGTGCCGTCGTAGGCGATGCCTGCTTGGAGGCCAGTGGGAAGGTCTTTTTCGATTTCCTTCATCTCGCTGCGGACGCGTTTGATGACATCCAGCGAGTTGGCATTCGGCAGTGGCCAGATGCCCATGAAGACAGCCGTCTCGCCGCTGAAGCGCACCTCGGTGTCGTAGTCCTCCGCGCCGAGGACAACATTGGCGATGTCCTCAAGGCGAATGAAACGCTCGCCGTCCTTGCGCACCACGAGTCGGCGGAATTCCTCGACCGAGGTGAGGTTCGTATCCGCCGTGAGATCGACTTGAATCCAAGAGCCTTTGGTCTGGCCGACGGCCGAGAGGTAGTTGTTCGCAGCGAGGGCGGCGCGGACATCCGAGGGACTCACGCCCAGCGAGGCCATGCGAACGGGGTCGAGCCAGATGCGCATGGCGAAGGTGCGGGCACCAAGGATGTCAGCGCGTTGCACGCCGGGGAGGGCGGTGAGGCGCGGTTGGACCGAGCGCACGAGGTAGTCGGTGATTTCGTTTTGCTTGAGGATGCTGGAGGTGAATCGCAGATAGGCCGAGGCGAAGCGGGAGTCTGCGGTTTCGATATTGATGACCGGCACCTCAGCTTCGGGCGGGAGGTCGCCACGGACCTGGTTCACCTTTGAACTGATCTCCGCAAGCGCCTTGTTGGCGTCGTAGTTGAGGCGCAGCCTGGCTTGGATGGTCGAGAGGCCCTGCGAACTCGTTGAGTCGATGTAGTCGATGCCATCCGCCGCCGCGATGGCGCGCTCGAGCGGCGTGGTGATGAATCCGCGCACGAGCTTGGCATTTGCTCCGATGTAAGCCGTGGTGACTGTGACAATGGCATTCTCGCTACGCGGGTATTGGCGAACATTCAGCGAGCTGATGGATTGAAAGCCTGCCACGAGGATGACGAAGCTCACCACAAGGGAGAGGACCGGCTTGCGAATGAAGATGTCGGTGAAATTCATGGAGCGGGTCGCCGTCGTTTACTTCTCGGAGGGCGTGGGCTTGGCAGAGGAGGGGAGGCTGGATTCACCTGCGACAACATGGGAGCCGTTGCGAAGCTTGAAGCCACCGATGGTCACGATGCGTTCACCAGCGGAGAGGCCCTCTTCGATGGCCACAAGATCTCCTTCCCGCTGACCAAGACGAATGAATTTCTGATGCGCCTCAAGCCGTCGACCTTTCTTGCTCTCGACCTGCGTCACCACAAAAACTGAGTCACCGTAGGGGGCAAAAATCACAGCCGTTGCGGGAATGACAACACGCTCGAAGGTGCCCGGCACAAGAACCGATACGGCGACAAACATCCCTTGGCGCAGCGCACCGTCGTGGTTTTGCAGAGTCGCTTGAAGATTGATGTTTCGCGTGGTGGCATCCACCGCCGGCTCGATGGCCGTGAGTGTGCCTTCAAACGCACGCCCCGGAAGTGCATCGGTGGTGATATTTACCTTCATCCCCACGGAGATGTCGCCGAGGCGCTGTTGGGGCAGAGAGAAATTCACATAGACGGGGTCGAGGGCTTGGAGGGTCACGATGGGGTCACCGGGCTTGAGGAATTGTCCCTCCTGGATCTGGCGGATGCCGAGGCGGCCGGTGAATGGTGCACGGATGGTTCTTTTTTCAACGATCGATGCGAGTTGATCCACGCGCGCGGCGGAGTCCTTAGCTTGGGCCTCGGCGGCTTCCATGTCGGATTGCGACACGACGCTGGTCTTTCGCAGTCCACGGATGCGCTCGAGGTTCAGGCGGTTGAGTTCGGCTGTGGACTGGGCCGAGCGGAGTTGTGCCTCCTCGATCGATTTGTCGATTTGCAAGAGAGGATCACCTGCATTTGCCTCCGCGCCGGACTGGAAAAGAATGCCTACAACTTTGCCCGAGACCTCGCTGGACATCATGACGCCGCGTGCAGCTTCCACCGAGCCGATGGATTGAAACGATGTTGTAAGAGTCTTGGTGGCCGACTCCTCGATCACCACAGTCTCGGGAGGCATCTCGAAGGTTTCACCCATTTTAATGAGGTCCACGATCTGGAGGGCTTTCACGCCGATGATGACTCCGATCAGCACGAGAAGGCCGAGGACGGTGAGGAAAATCTTTTTTTTCATAGGAAACCGAATGGTGTGGGACCTTACGAGCGAGGCCGAAGAAGTGTTATGGAAATGTTAGCGGATAAGACCCCAGCGTTCGCTGAAGGGCCAGTAAACAAAGAGCCCGCGGCCGGCGACATTGACCTCCGGCACGATGCCCCAGTCACGACTGTCGCGGGAATGGTAACTATTGTCACCAAGGGCGAAGTAGGAGCGAGGAGGCACAGTGAAGGTCGCCTCGGGATTGCCCAGATAGCGGAATGCAGGGCCGCCGCGACCTCCATTTGAGTAGCCCTGGTAGCCATCCTTCATGCTCATGACCCTCTGAAAAACGAATTGCTCCGGGATTTTTCCATCCACCGTGAGGGTGGGGGGACTGATGCGGAGCGTCTGGCCGGGCATTCCTGCGAGGCGTTTGATATAATGCTGGGAGCCCATTGCGGGATCGAGACCGGATTCGATCTCGCGGATGCCGGTGGTTTTGAAAACAAAGACATCGCCGGCCTTGGGCTTCGTGAAGTTGTAGCTGACCTTATCCACAAACACCTGGTCGCCGGTATCCATGTGCCCTCGGGCGATGACTTCGCCGGTGGAGTATTCGCGGCCTGGCAGCACGCGGAAATAGCGCATGAGCGGATCGCGAGGTACGAAGAGTGTGTAGCTGTGGTTGCGACAGACGATTTCCGTGAAGGTAAAAAAGTTCAAATAAGTGCGCTCGTTCAGAGTCACGACGACATCGCTCTCCTTGGCGCGGAGTTCGAAATGGTGACGCCCTCTCACAACAAAATCAAAGGCTCGAAAGGCGAAATTCGGTGGCGGGGTGTCCGTCGGCACGCCCACGATGCCGTAGAGCGTCGGTTGCATCGAACCGGTGGGAATACGGAAGGGCTGGATGAGAAACGCCTTCACTCCAGCAGCGATCACGATGGCCACCAGAAAAACCTCGATGTTTTCGCGGAGAGCACCGTGTTTTTGAGGAGGGAGGGATTTTCCAATGACCTCGTCAAGCTTGGCGACTGCAGCCGAAACCTCATTGCGATTGCGAGAGTGCATGGCTCGACGTAGGTCGGCGATGAGTGCCTCGATCTCGGTGACGCGGGCCTCGGGCAGGATGTCGCGTTTGTAGGCGAGGAATTTTTTTGCTCCGTGGAGGTATTGTTTGGCCTCTTTGATGTAGCGTGGTGTCAGAAAAAACATAGCGCAGGGTGGGGTAGTTCAGCTTGTGCGGAGGACCTCGATAAAGGCTTCTTGTGGGATGTTGACGGTGCCAACGGCTTTCATGCGTTTTTTGCCCTCCTTCTGTTTCTCAAGGAGCTTTCGCTTGCGACTGATGTCGCCGCCATAGCACTTCGCGGTCACATTTTTTCTCATGGCGCTCACGCTCTCGCGGGCCACGATCTTTCCGCCCACGGCGGCCTGGATGGCCACTTGGTAGAGTTGTTGAGGAATGACTTCCTTAAGCTTCGTGGCGAGCGCACGACCGCGCGACTCGGCTTTCTCTCGATGAACAATAGAGGAGAAGGCATCCACCGGCTCTGCATTGACAAGCATTTCCAGCTTCACGAGCTTCGCCGGTTTGTAGCCGGCCTGCTCGTAGTCCATCGAACCGTAGCCTCGGGTGATGGATTTCATTTTATCCACAAAATCGACGAGGATTTCGTTGAGCGGGAGGTCGGCTGTGAGCATGACGCGCTTGGTATCGATGGACTCGGTATGGCTCACCTCGCCGCGTTTTTCCATGATGAGTTGCAGGATAGGAGAGATGTATTCGTTCGGGAGCATCACGAAGCAGCGCACCATCGGCTCGCGGATTTCCTCGATCACACTGGGGTCGGGGAGTTGGTCTGGATTGTCGATACGGAGGACTTCGCCATTCGTGCGCTGAACCTCATAAATGACCGAGGGGTAGGTCGCGATGATGTCCATGTCGAACTCGCGGCGCAGGCGCTCGATAATGATCTCCATGTGCAACAAACCGAGGAATCCACAACGGAATCCAAAGCCCAACGCCACACTCGACTCGGCCATGAACTGAAAGGCCGCGTCGTTGAGCTGAAGCTTGGCAATAGCCGCCTTGAGGTGCTCGAAATCAGCCGTGTTGATGGGATAAATGCCACTGAAGACCATTGGCTGCACGACTTGGAATCCTGGCAGGGGCTCCTCGGCAGGTTGGCGCGCATTGGTGAGCGTATCGCCAACCTTCACTTCCGAGGAGGTCTTGATATTGGCAATGACATAGCCGATGTCGCCAGCGATGAGTTTTTCCCTGGCAAAAAACTTTGGCTGTTGAGGCTTGAAGACTCCGACCTCCTTGACCTCATAGTTTGAGTTCGTGGCCATGAGTTTTACCTGATCACCAGCCTTGATCGTGCCTTCCATAACGCGTGTGTAGATGACCACCCCACGGTAGGTGTCGAAGTGCGAGTCAAAGGTCAGGGCACGCAGACGGGCCTCGGGCTTACCTGCCGGGTGGGGAATGCGTTCCACGACGGCTTCCAGAATGTCGTTGATGCCGATGCCAGCTTTCGCGCTGGCAAGGATAGCCTCCTCGGCAGGGATCGCGAGAATGTCCTCCAGTTGCCGCTTGGCATTTTCGACATCGGCATTCGGGAGGTCGATCTTGTTAATGACCGGAATGAGCTTCAGGCCTTGCTTCTCGGCGAGGTGGACATTGGCGACCGTCTGGGCCTCGACACCCTGGGCGGCGTCAATAATCAGAAGGGCCCCCTCGCAGGCGGCCAGCGAACGGGACACTTCATAGGAAAAATCCACATGGCCCGGAGTGTCGGAGAGGTTGAGTTTATAATGTGTTCCGTTTTTAGAAGTATACTCCATGGCAATCGGGTGGGCCTTGATCGTGATGCCACGCTCGCGCTCGAGGTCCATCGCATCGAGGAGTTGCTCCTGGGACTCGCGCTTTTGGATCGTTCCCGTGACCTCCAAAAGGCGGTCGGAGAGAGTCGTTTTACCGTGGTCGATGTGGGCGATGATGCAAAAGTTGCGCGTGTTTTCTATAGCCATGAAAAGGCGGGGATTATCGGTCACTGAGAGCGGCGGGTCAATCTGAAGCTGCTTCTGCGAAGAAAAATGAAGGGTCTTTTCGATTCGCCATGCGGCGGGTCGCTGGGCTATTTCTTTAAGGTATGTCAGAAATCGATCCCGCACAGAGACCCGATGAACCCGTGCCAAAGTTCCGAGTGAATGCCCAAGTGTTTCAAATTCTGGGTCTGCTGGCAGTCGCGCTGGCTTTGCCGATCACGATTTTAGTTCTGGGATTGATCGGCATGCGGAAGGACCGATTGATTACGCCAGTGGAAAACCAGATTTCGGACTCTACTGCCGAGGTTCCGGGGTTGCGTCAATCCTTGGAATCCATCGCCGAGGCGAACCTACCAATCGGTCCCGTGGAATCTCCTGTGCGTATTTTCAAGCTCCGTTGGTATGCGGCCCAAAAAAGTGAAAAAAAGCGCCTTGAACTATTGGATGTGTTTAAGCGATCTGAGGCGGGATTTGCGGAAACCGGAGATTCCACTCAGCAATCTTGGATCGTTACGGTTGAATCGAGTCGAGTCGCATTGTTTGAAAACGACTTGATTCGAATGGGATTTTTAGCTGAAAGGAGCGGCGAGGGGAGTGAAACGAGAGTTTCTGATACAGACGTCAATCGATCAGTGCTTTATAAAGTTTATCTGGAGGGTGCTCCGTGATCGGCGTTGTCTTTGCCTTGGAATTTGAAGCAAAAAATTTTAAGAAGAATCTTAGTAACTCAAATATAAAATATTGCATCATTAATCTGACAGGTCTGCGAATTGCAGAAGAGGTTGATTTTTTAATACGTAAAAACAATATTCAATGCATTGTTCTTATGGGATTTGCGGGAGGTTTGAACGACTCCCTATGTGTAGGTGATGTTGTTCTAGCTAGGAACTACACGAGCGCTCAATTTTTGCCGTATTTTGAGGCAAGCAGTGCAAGTTATAGGGCGCTTCAACTGGTTACTGTCCATCATGTGCTGGAAACCAGCACTGCAAAAGAGCATTGCAGACAAGAATCCGGTGCGGACTGCTGCGATATGGAGAGCGCCCATGTCTGGAAGGTAGCGCAAAGCCTGTCGATTCCAATGATCACGGTTCGATCTATCAGTGATGCCAAGAACTCTAACATGCCGATTCCTGGTGATATACTAATCGAGCCTCGAAGCTCGCGACCTAATACGCTTCGCCTGGTCGGCTATCTATCGAGGAGGCCTAAGCTTGTCCCGGGATTCATTCGAATGGTCCGTCAGGCATCCCACGCAGCAAAGCGTCTCGCCGAGGTCGGGCAGCAGGAAATTATCCCGCGCATCGAAATGGTGCTCACGCAAAAAGTCGCTTAGGCACTCATGGGTAGATGGATAAAAGAGGAGTCTTTTACTCTTATATTACCTATTACGTATATTATCAGATGTTATATGTATGTCCTTTGGGTCTATGGTTTGGCGAATCTGTGAATAAGTTTGGAATAAGTTCAGCCATTCCCTCCTCGCTGGATTGAAGGACACTGTTATGCACAGAGAATGGGAAAAAGACGGCGGCACATATTGAGGTGAGACGGATTTCAAAGTTTCGCTTTCCTTTCAACACCGGAAATTTAGCATCTGCAGGGATGCCCAAACCATCAAACCCAAACCCGATCCTGCCGCCGGATTTCGATTGTATCAAGGTGGTCCACTCGTTCGAGGAGTTGGCTTCGACGCCATTCGGCTATGGAGTCAATGCCTTCTGTTGGCCACGGGTTCTTGATGGAGATTTTGCTGAAGTCGTGGAAAAGATCGGTTTAGGCGATGGCATTACACTTCTCGACGAAAGTTTTTTGCAAGGCCTACAAGTCAGCCAGGCCGGTTATGTAGCGATCAATGAAATGCTTCAGGATGAACGCTTACTGAGCGGCTTGGGATTGGATCCTGTTTTGAACTGCATTCATGCTTATCCGAGTGACGACCACGGCGCTACCATATCAACGGACGTTTATTCGTTTCATGCAGATAGTGCTCCATTACAGTCGGAAACGTGGCTTTGCACATATTTTGGAGCATCCAGCGAGGCGATCCGGAATGAAGAAGCTGTGAGGCATGTGGATATTCCGAAAACGCGAGCGCATCTCCTGAAACTTTATGGAGGTCAGGATGATGAAGGATTCTATGAGTTTTTAAGCGAAAATTGCTATGACCTACACTACTCAGCCTTGCCCCATGCGGAACCCTATTCGTTTGGAATAGCCAATCTCTGGCGCATTGCGGTGCAATATCCTGGTTCTCCCGTCCAGCCATGCATCCATCGTGCTCCACGAACCAATTCACCAAGGTTGCTGCTCATCAGCTGAACGGAATCCATTGAAGTAAGCTGTCCGGGGAAATTCCCCGCTGCATTCGATCTAAAAAAACTACCGGCGGTCGGGATCGAACCGACACTCCTTGCGGAACGCGATTTTGAGTCGCGCGCGTCTGCCAATTCCGCCACGCCGGCTACTGCGACTAACTCAAACGAAATGTGGATTTCTGGCAATGACGAAATCCAAGCGTGCCTTCTGAAATTTAGTCCACGATGGCACGGCGGAGCATGTCCAGAGCGGCTTGCGTTGAGAGCTGCTTGAAGGTGGCACGGTCCACCGGGAAGGAAAACTTTTGGCAATGCGTGGGCATTGAGGCTTGGGCCATGGCTATAAATACGGTGCCAACGGGTTTTTCAGAACTACCACCATCGGGTCCAGCAACGCCAGTGAGGGCGAGGCTGAAATCCGAATGAGCATGGAGCAACGCCCCCTCGGCCATGGCACGGGCCACGGGTTCGCTGACAGCACCGTGCTCAGAGAGGATCGATTGACTCACGCCAAGCAGGTCGGCTTTTGATTCATTGGAATAAGTCACAAAACCCCGGTTGAAGACTTTCGAGGAACCAGGGATATCCGTGAGGCGGCTTGCAAGAAGGCCACCTGTGCAGGATTCAGCTGTCGAAACAGTGTGCCCCATGCTGGCGAGACGGTGGACTATCCACTCTTCGATCCCCTCACCTTTTGCTGAGACGAGGTTTTTCCCGAGGGTTTGCAAGATACGCGGCTCGATGGAGTCGAGCAATTGCTTTGATCCAATGAGTCGGAAATCCACCTCGTTCGGGCGAGCGCAGTAGCCGACTTCGAGGTCTTTATTTTCGGAAAGCTCGAGACCGATCATTTCCTCCACGGCGCTCTCACCGAGGCCAACAACACGGTAGATGCGGCATTCCTTTTCTGGCAGGTCGCCCGACAAGCCACACAGCACTGGCATCACGGATTCTTCAAACATCGGCTTCAATTCACGCGGCGGGCCAGGCAGCAGGAAGAAATGCGGTGATGCGGACGACGGCGTGGACAATCTGGGAATGTAGAGTCCTGGAGCGGTTCCGTTGCTGTTTGGAAGCACGATAGCGCCCTCGGGAACCATCGTTTGGCGGAGCATGCGTTCGAGAAGTTTGTATCCCCTCGCCACCAAGCGCGCTTCGATGGCGCCTCGAACGGTTTCGTTTGGCACAAGCTTGAGACCAAGAATCTCGGCTACGGCTTCGCGTGTGATGTCATCCGTCGTCGGGCCCAGCCCCCCGGTTATAAAAACAATATCGGCACGATTGAATGTTTCGCAAACGGCATCCCTGATGGCAGGCCCGTCGGGAACGGTTGTCTGGCGCGAGATGCGCAGCCCAAGCGGAAACACCCGCTTCGCGATCCATGCGGCATGGGTATTTGTGACCTCGCCTAGGAGAAGCTCGGTGCCGCTGTTGATGACTTCAATAATCATCCGGCGACTGCACAGTAGGAGATGGCATCCATCCACTCCTTTACGCGATCCCTTTTCTCATCCTCTTCATCGAGATCATAGACATAGAGAAGGTTTGCAAGCATGCGGAGGAGGAACTGGCGCGGCGTGGCCGGCAGGAGGTGGGACTCCTTGAATTCGATGTTTTGCCTGACGAGGAGCTGATTCACATCGGGCAGTTTCAGAATACGACCGGCGTGAAATGGATCAAAAAAAACGCCCGCGTGTCGGGCGATGAAATGTCCGGGGAGATTGATACCCTCGATGCGCATTCCAGCGCGTGAGCCAACCATCATATAAACAAGGGCCAAGCTGATGGGTATACCGACGCGGGAAGAAACCACATGTGGCAGGAGCGAGTTTTCCTCGCAATAATAGCAGGACGAATTTCCGCGAAAGCCGAGTTCATCGGATAGGAATTCGGTAAGCAAAAGCACTCGTTCGCCGCTGTCGGAGGCGCTTGGAACTCGGGAGAGAAATTCCAGCCCCCAGTCATTGATTTGCTCTTCGAATGGTGAGGTGCACTTTTCCGGTTCGACGGCGCGAGCCAGCATCCAGGTGGCTTGTTCGATTGAAAAATTTTCTCCGCCCAAGTGGCAAAGCAACTCAAAATCGCGCGCGGCATTTTGGCCTTGGATGTTATTGATGATGTCTCGTGCATGTCGGGAAACTTGCTCGTCATCCGCATTGGAAAGCCCATCGAGGCAACGAGGATTATCCTCAGCCATGGAGAAGAGTTGCTCTTTCACAAGGCGTACGGTTTGGGGATCGTCGTCGTTGAGGAGCCTGATCAGGGCCTGTGTATTGGGAACCATTACTGGTCCAATAAACGCGGGTTTTTCCCCGTTGCAAGCGGGGACTTTGTGGCTATGCACCGGCGATTGCTGGTTCCTCCGCAGGTTCAATATGAACGGTGACGTCACTGAGATGATATCCGCCTTCCATGAGGGCATCTTTTACCAGATGGGATATGCGGTGACCTGCGGAGACCGTCACATCGCCGCGCACGCGCACATGGAGATCCGCGAGGAGTGTCAACCCGCTCTTGCGAACGCGGCATTTTTCCACATTTTTCACGCCAGGGACCGCCTGCGCGCAGGTCATGATTTTTTGAATCGTTTCGTGAGGAGCCTGTTCGTCGAGTAATTCGCCGAGGGATCCCCGCAGCATGCGAAGGCCATTGAGAGCAATAATGCCGCAGGAGAAAAGCGCCGCCCAATCGTCGGCGCTCACGAGACGCGGGCCTCCAATCAAGGCGATGAGGATGCCGATAGCAGCAGCAAGCGAAGTGAGGGCGTCGGATCTGTGATGCCATGCGTCCGATTCCAGCGCTCGGCTTTCCACCTCACGGTTGCGGGCATTGGTTATTCGGAAAAGGACTTCCTTCACGACGACCACAAAAAAAAGAACGCCCAAAGTGAAGATGGCTGGAACTGGGCGGTCCGGCGCGCCGTGGAAGATTTCCCGCAGGCTGTTGAGCGCGACCATGGCGCCAGCGGCCAAGAGGATCAGCGCTCCGCCGACACCAGCGAGGGATTCCATTTTTCCATGGCCGTAGGGGTGTTCGGAATCGGGCGGACGCGCGGCATACTTGAGAGCAAGCCAGATGAGAGCTGAACTGAGGACATCGAGCGTGGATTCGAGACCATCGGCGATCAAGGCATCCGAGTGCCCAAACCAACCCGCAGCCATCTTCACCACGGCGAGCAGGAGGTTGATGAAAACACCCGCGAGCAAGATAGCACGCCCTTGGGCAGCGCGTTGGGCGAGTGTGGACATTAGCAAATCCGCTTGGTTCTTTGAAGAAACATAAGGTGGGATGTTCTCGGTCAGCGCTTGCGGAAAAGCATGATCTGGTTCCCCTCGGGATCTGCGCACATGGCGAGATGCGGTGGTTCACCAGGGTTGTCGGACATAGGTTCGTGGCGGAGTATTCCGCCTGCAGCCACGACTTCGGCGGCGCCTGCGATGACATCCTCCACTTGAAAGCTGAGCCCCGTCCAAGTCGTCTCATCCTCGCCGCCGCTGTGAATGGCCAGTGTGGCGCCGCAGATGTCGAGTTCGGCGATGTGTTCGTTTTGGCGGGTCACTTTCCCACCGAACACATCCCGATAAAAGGCGACTGCGCGTGGTGTGTTCTTGGCCCAGATGATGTATTTGACGCGTTCGATTTTCATTGGCCGGCAGACTCCCAGTTATAGTCGATCGTGCGAAGACGTTTTTGTTTCGAACCCAACCGGGGCACGCATGCGATGAGTGCTTTGGTATAGGGATGAGTTGGATTTTGCAGGACGGATTCGGTTTCTCCCGACTCCACAACTTCGCCCCGGAACATCACCGCGACATGATCGCAGAGTCCGCGAATGATTCCGAAATTGTGAGTGATGAGGATGAGTGCCATTCCAAACTCCGCTCGCAACCGACGCAGCTCAGCGAGAATTTGGGCTTGGATCGTCACATCCAGCGCTGTGGTTGGCTCGTCCGCGATCAGGAGTTTCGGGCGGCAGCTCAGAGCCATGGCAATCATGGCGCGCTGTTGCATGCCGCCGCTGAGTTGGTGCGGGTAGTCCCGCATACGCTTTTCAGGGTCCACAATTCCCACGGCTTCGAGCCATTTGACCACCTCTGCATCGACATCAGAAACCTCTGGGCGGTGCAGCCGGATGCCTTCGGCGATCTGGCTGTGAATCGTGTAAACGGGGTTGAGCGAGGTCGCGGGCTCTTGAAAAACATAGGCGATTCCCCCACCCCGGACTTTCCGAAGTTCCGCCTGCGACATGCTTAAAACATCCTGGCCATCGAAACGGATCGCACCGCCTGCGAAGTGGGCTGGCGGCATGGGCAGGAGTCTTGCGAGAGACAGCGCAGTGACGCTCTTTCCGCTCCCGCTCTCACCCACGATTGCCAACGAACCCCCGTGCGGAATAGAGAAACTCACATCCTTGACGGCTTCGATCACTCCGTTTTCGGTCTTGAATTGGATCGAGAGATTTTCGACTTCGAGAAGTGGTGATTTCATTGCGGGCGGGTTTCTGAGGCGCGGCGGAGTGCGTCACCGACGATGTAAAAGGCAAGTGACGCCGTGAAGATTGCAAGACCGGGGAAAACAATGAGCCACCATGCATCGAGGATGTAAGTTTTTCCGTCGGCAATGATATTTCCCCAGGTGGCCTGAGGAGGCGGAACACCAAAACTGAGAAAACTAAGGCCGGATTCCACAAGGATGGCATCAGGAATACTGACGATGGCGGTAACAAAAATCGGTGCGGCCGCATTCGGCATGATGTGTCGGAAAATGATATTCCATCCGCTCTGCCCCATCGAACGCGCTGCGCGAACATACTCGCTTTCGCGCAGCGTCAGAAACTCCGCCCGCACGAGTCTTGCCGTGCCGGTCCAGCTCACGAGACCGATCACGGCGATGATGATCCAGATATTCGGCCCAAGAATGGCGATGGCCGTCAGAATCAGAAAAAACGACGGGAAGCAGAGCAGAGCATCGACAATGCGCATGAGCAAATTATCGATCCAACCGCCGAAATACCCGCTCACCGCGCCGACGAATATGCCGATACCCAGTGAGACCGCCATGGCCACAAATCCGACAGTCAGGGAAATAGTCGATCCAGCTACCATGCGGGAGAGGACATCCCGCCCCAGATTGTCCGTGCCAAGCCAGTTCGTGGCACTCGGTGGGAGCAACTTGGCCTCAAGATTTGTGGCATTGGGGTCCATCGGCATCGGAAGACCGAGTGCCTTCAGGGTGCCCGCCGCAATGGCGACTGCAAAGAAGCAGCTGATAAAAACCAAGGCGACGACCGCCAATCTGTCGGAAAAAAACTTCCGTGCCACGCGGCGATACGGACTATCGACGGCGACGGTTACCGGCTCTATGGAGGTTGCTTCAACCAAAGGGTTCGGCGTTGCTTAATCTGCTGCGTCGTGAAGTTTGGCCACATAAGGCCAGTTCACAACATTCCACCAACCGGCGATGTAGTCGGTACGGCGGTTTTGGTATTTCAGATAGTAGGCGTGTTCCCAGACATCGATTCCGAGTAGGGCTGTTTTGCCTTCCAAGAGCGGCGGGTCTTGGTTGGGGGTGGATATGATGGAAAGTTTTCCATCCTTTTTCACAAGCCAGGCCCAACCGCTACCAAATCGTTTGAGAGCCGCATCGGTGAATTCTTTTTTGAAAGCCTCAAAGGATCCGAAGTCCTTTTTGATCGCCTCGGCGAGTTCCCCTGTCGGCTCGCCACCGCCATCGGGCGACATCATGAGCCAAAACTGACTGTGATTGAGGTGTCCCCCGACATTATTACGAAGACCGACACGGATGGGTTCAGGTGCCTTGTCGAGATTTGCGAGGAGTTTCTCGGGCGAAAGCTTCGCAAGTTCGGGCTGGTCGGCGAGAAGCTTGTTGGCATTGGTGATGTAGGCTTGGTGGTGTTTGTCGTGGTGGATGCGCATTGTCTCTGCATCGATGTGCGGTTGCAGGGCCTCGTAGGAATAGGGAAGCGGTGGGAGCGTATAGGGGCCAGCAGGCGAAGGCTCGGTTTGAGCCATCAAGGATGTGCTGGCACAAACGGCAACGCCTGAGAGAAGAAGATTGCGCCACAGGGATGGGAGCGGTTTGGATTTCATATCGGGCGAAAACTAAACCATGAAAAATCCGACGCAATCCGCAAAACGCACTACGGCATTTCAAGAAAGGGTATATGCGGCGCTCAGTGGCATTCCACGAGGCTTCGTCACGACCTACGGTTCGCTGGCCGCCCTGCTCGAATGCGGTTCCTCGCAGGCAATCGGTCAGGCTTTAAGAAACAACCCTTTCGCTCCTGAGGTGCCATGCCACAGGGTTGTGAAGAAAGATGGCTCGCTTGGGGGATTTTTTGGCCACAGCACAGACCGAGCCCAGATGAGGAAACGCCGCCGCCTTAAGGATGAGGGCATTATTTTTGATCCCTCCGGCAAGATTCCAGAGCGGTTTATTCTGCGAACAATGAAGGCAGTGAATCCGCCTCCTGCTCTTGAGAGCTTCCAACCGATCCTCGCTGGCGGCGGGCAATCAGGGAGCGAAGCTTCTCCAACGGCACACTGAGAAAACGGGCATCCGAATCTGGCATGGCATCCACAAGATCAAGGAGGATGTCTCCATCGCGCCAGGCATCCCTCAAGATATGGCTTTTGGTGAGGGGCATCGTGTCGCAGCGGGTGCGAGGGATGATGTAGTCCAAATCCTCGATCAAAAGCGAAACCTGCTGCGGAGTCAGCAGCACAAGAACCTCCCGAGGTTGTTGGAAAATCTGGGCATCTACGCATATTCTAGGCGCCCCCGAGTTTGAGATCAAGAATGTGAAATATCTTGCCGCCATCGGCCTCTGGAACCGAAATTGAAAGCAGATGACAACCGATACCTTTTTGCAAACCGCCCTCGACGCAGCGCAAGCCGCAGGCGGATTCCTTCGTGCCAACTTCGGCCGCCCGCTCACCGTCGATGAAAACCTCGCCCACGACATCAAGCTGGAACTCGATAAGCGCACACAGGCTCTCATCGAATCGATCATTCTCGACCGCCATCCGGGCCATGCGATTTATGGAGAGGAAGGTCTCACAGGCGACCAATCGAGCGAACACCAGTGGATCATCGACCCTATCGACGGCACCGTAAATTTCTTCTACTCGATCCCGCACTTTGCCGTAAGCATCGCCCTCCGGCGCGCGGGAAAAATCATTGTCGGAGTCATCTACGACCCCATGCGTGACGAAATGTGGTCTGTGAAAGAAGGCCATCCCGCCTTGTTGAACGGCCAACCGATTTCGGTCAGTTCCCGCACTGATGCCGCCGAGTGCACGGTCTCCGTGGGTGTTTCTAAATCCATTAATACCATCAACCGGGGGATCCCGCTCTTTGAAAAAATGCTCCGCAGCGTGAAGAAATGCCGGATGATGGGCAGCGCCTCACTCGATATCGCCTATGTCGCCTGTGGTCGTCTGGACGCTTATATTGAAGGCATGATCAGCCTCTGGGATGTGGCAGCAGGACTTCTTCTTGTGGAACAGGCGGGCGGCAAAGTGGAGCTCAAGCCCCACGAGTCCCAGCCCGAAAAATACTCCATCATCGCCTCCAGTGGCAAAGTAACCCTCCCACTCGAATGATCGCCACTGGCATCGGCTACGACGTTCACCGGCTTGTTGCCGACAGGCCTCTTGTTCTTGGTGGAGTCGAGATCCCCCACCCTCTCGGGCTCGACGGCCACTCGGACGCGGATGTTCTGTGCCACGCGATTGCCGATGCCGTTCTTGGCGCGGCCGGAGAGCCTGACATCGGCCATCTTTTTCCCAATACAGATCCGACAATTCGCGGCATAAGCAGCTTGGAAATCCTTCGCCGCGTAGGTTCTGTTTTGAACGAGAAATCCATACAACTCCACAATATCGACGCCACCCTCATTGCCGAAGAACCCCGCATTGCTCCACACCTCGCAGAAATGAAAAACCGAGTCGGCACCGCGTTGGGGCTTAGTCCGGCCCGGGTTGGCATTAAGGCCACCACAAATGAATCGATGGGATTCCTCGGCCGGGGTGAAGGCATGGCGGCGCTTGCCACGGCCTGCGTGAATCTGCCGGAATAGGCTTTAAACGCTGGGCGACTCGTTGATCAATTCGTCCAAGTTCACCCCCGTACCCATGGCCAGCCTAGGGAGGAATAGCGGAGAAAGCGTTTGACCGAGTTCAAAAGTTCCGCCCCCATAAAGGAAAGCCACATCGTATCCGGCACGTCTTATGACAGAGTCCATTGTGGCCTTGTCCGCTCCGAAATCCCCATAAGGAAAAGCAAACATGCGCGAATCTTTGCCAAGATTTTTACGAATAGCCTCCTTCGAAAATTCGAGTTCCTGCTGGATTTCAAGCGAGCTCAAAGAGGAAAAACCACGATGCGAATAGCCGTGCGACTCCACGGAAATACCCGCCTCCTCAAAAGCAGCAAGTGTATTCCAATCTGCAATGCGCTCCAGTGGCTCCACGCCATGGTCGAATAAATTGGTGATCCCTACGAACTGCGTAGGAGCAAAGACAGCGGCCGGAGCGGAAAAGCGCTTCAGAATCGGAAGGGCGTTTTCCAATAGCGACTCGTAGGCATCGTCAAAGGTGATCAGAACACTCTTTGCAGGAAGATGGCCGTTTCCATTGAGCGCGTCCAAAAGAGCTTCTGCCGATAGGAATTGCCACCCCCTTTTATGAAACCACTCAAGCTGTGAAGAGAACTCAGCGGAGCTGATGTAATTCCAAGTGAGCCAGCCATCCAAAGGGGGACTTCCAATTTTATGATATGAGAGGGTTGCAACTACGGGAGACACAGGAACCACATAAAAACAGATTTCATCCGACTTGGAAATACCTCTCGCGGCCGCAACGGCCTTTTTTTGGAGTTCCGAAACCCCGCGATTGAAAGCCTGACGGGGGGCAGTCATAATCATCACATACCTTGATGCAAAATTTTTTGCTGATCGCTTCGACTCTCATCCTGCTCTGTAGCTTTGGCTATACGCTCTTTCGTTTAGGCTCCGGGCGGCTTCGTCCAGGGCGCACAAATCTTGCAGCCCTCGTCGCGGCATTTGTTTTGCTGTCCGCCGACCTCTGGCTGCGCGGTCAGGTGCAGCGTTCTTGCCCCATCAACTCGCTTTTCGATGTGGTGATCTTCATGGCTTGGTCCACGACTCTCATCTACCTGTTGGTCGGATCGGCCTATCGGTTGTCGCTCTTGGGGGCTTTTACGACGCCTTTGGTTTTGCTTCTACTCCTCACAGCCGAGTTTGCCCCGATCAACCGCTCTCCGAGCATTCGTGCGTTGCGTGATCCTTGGATAGAATTTCATGCGTCTCTTTCCCTAATAGCCTACGGAGCATTCGCCCTTGCTGGTTTGGCTGGCATAATGTATCTCATTCAGGATCGGCAGCTGAAAAAGCGAAAAGGCGGCACACTGCTCTACAATTTGCCTCCCATTACGGATCTGGGCGTTGCGAATACCCGTCTCATCTGGCTTGGTTTGGGCCTCCTGACCATCGCTTTTGCGGCGGGATTTGTGAGTGGCATGCAGGTGAACACCATCAAATTCTGGACCTCCGCCACGATCTGGCTTGCGTACGCCCTGATGATCGTCTTGCGACAAGTCCACACGCTGGCTCCGCGACGAACTGCGACACTATCGGTTGCAGCCCTGGCATTTATTCTCATAACGCTTCCGGCCATCCAGCATCTCTCTGCACCGAAATGACGATTCTTTGCGCCGGCATCAACCATCGAGACGCGGCACTGGAAATCCGCGAGCGATTCGCCATCGGGAACCACGAATTGCAGGAAACGCTCAATAATCTGCGAGCCATTGAAGGGCTATCCGGCGCAGTGGTCGTCTCGACCTGCAACCGGGTGGAACTTTACGCCTCGAGCATCGATCCGATGCCGGTCATGGATGCCATACGGCGGTTTTTAAAAACCCGCACTAGCGGCTTGGAAGCACCTTTCTACACAGAGGACTCACTCCCGAGCGTGAAGCATCTCTTTCGAGTAGCCAGCGGCTTGGATTCTATGGTTGTCGGAGAAACGGAAATCCTCGGCCAGCTCAAGCAGGCCTACAGTGCAGCTGCCGAGCATGGCGCAACCAACACGCACCTCAATAAACTTTTCCAACATGCCTTCCGGGTGGCGAAACAGGTTCGCACCGAGACGAGCATCACTCGCGGAGCGACCTCCGTGGGATCCGTCGCTGTTGACCTTGCAGGGAAAATTTTCGGCGATCTTGGTGGACGCAAGGTCATGATCCTCGGAGCCGGCGATACGAGCGAACGAGTCGCCCGCAGTCTTGTTTCGCGTGGAGTTCGAACCGTCATCGTGGCAAACCGCACATTCGACCGGGCCGCCGCTCTGGCAGATCAGATCGGTGGTCTGGCCGTTCATTTTGACCACTGGCACACGGCCTTTGACGAGGTGGATATCCTCATTTGTTCGACGGCCGCCCCCCACCCTATCGTGACTCGCGAGAAGCTGGAACCCATCCTCCGCCGCCACAATGAGCGACCGCTTTTTATTATCGATCTGGCCGTGCCACGCGACGTGGACGCCTCGGTGCACGAGCTCGAGAACGTCTATCTCTACGACATCGATTCCATCGAAGAAATCGCCCGCCAATCCCTGAATATCCGTCAGGGCGAGATTATGCGCTGCGAGGCGCTCATCGACACCCATGTGGCGGATTTCATGAATTGGATGCGCAACCACCCTAATCCATCCCGGTGAAAAAAATCATTCTCGGTACCCGAGGGAGCGAGCTCGCTCTCGTTCAAACACGCGAAACGGCCATCCGCCTCTGTGCAGCGCATCCTGAATTGCTGGTCGAGCAAAAGATCATCAAGACCACAGGCGACAAGCGACTCGATGTTAGCCTGAGCGCCCCCGGATCGCTGGAGAAGGGACTTTTCACCAAGGAACTCGAAGAGGCTCTGCTCAAAGGTGAAATTCACGCCGCCGTCCACAGCCTGAAAGACCTCCCCACCGAACTCCCGCCGAAACTCGCCGTGGGAGCAATTCTTGAGCGCGAGGATGACTCTGACTGCCTGGCCTCCAAATACGATGGCGGTTGGCAGGGGTTGCCTCGGGGAGCCGTCGTCGCCACTTCCAGCCTGCGCCGCAAAAACCAACTCCTCCTTCTGCGCCCCGATCTCCAGACAGCGGAAATCCGAGGCAACATGGGAACCCGCCTCCGCAAACTCCTTGAGAGCGACACACTCGACGGGCTCATTCTGGCGAAGGCGGCCATCAATCGCCTCGGATCGGACCTCATTCCTGAAGGAATCCGAGTGACCGTGATCAAAGAAATGCTCCCCGCGCCCGGCCAAGGCGCCATCGGCATCGAGTGCCTGGAGGCTGATGCCGAAACGCTCCGTATTCTTGCAGCCATCCACCACGAAGACACCGCCCGCTGCGTCAATGCCGAGCGGGATTTTTTAAAGAACCTCGGCGGCGGATGCAGCCTGCCCCTCGGAGCACGCGCAACCATCCAGGACGGCAAAGTGCACCTGCGCGCCGCACTCTTTCAAAACGGCGGAGTCGAATGGCTCACGCTTTGATCACCCTATAAAATCCAGCCACAAAAATATGCCCTGCCTCGACTACCCACTCGCTCAACTCCAAACCTACACAGGCACGAACCCACGCCCTGCCGATTTTGATGACTACTGGACGCGGGCTCTTGCTGAGTTGGATTCCATCGATCCCAAGCCCGAACTGAAACGCGTCGATGCCCTCCAAGCACGCAACAGCGAGATTTTTGACCTCACATTCACCAGCGTTGGTGGAGCGCGAATCTACGCGAAATATGTCCGCCCCAAGAATGCCGCCGCTCCACATCCAGCGATTCTGGAATTCCACGGCTACACCGGCAATAGCGGTGAATGGGCCGACAAACTCCGCTTCTCCGGCGAGGGCGTCTCGGTCGCCGCCATGGACTGCCGTGGCCAAGGCGGACGAAGTCAGGATCCAGGCGGAACGACGGGCAACACCCACCACGGGCATGTTATTCGCGGCCTATCCGATGGGCCTGAAAAACTTCTCTTCCGCAGCATCTTTCTCGACACCGTTCAACTTGCGCGCGTCGTGGCCTCTTTTGACGAAGTCGATGCAACCCGCCTTGCAACGAATGGCGGATCCCAAGGCGGAGCACTCTCCATCGCCTGCGCTGCGCTCGAACCCCGCGTCAGACGCTGCGTTTCGGTCTACCCCTTCCTCTCCGACTACCGCCGCGTCTGGGACATGGATCTGTGCAAAGACGCATACGCCGAGCTGAAAAACTATATGAGGCTTTTCGATCCGCTTTCCGAAGAACGAGAGAGGATTTTTGAAACCCTCGGCTATATCGATGTCCACCACCTCGCCCCGCGCATCAACGCAGAGGTTATCATGGCCCTCACTCTACAAGACGCTATTTGTCCGCCATCCACCCAATTCGCCGTCTTCAACAACATCCGTTCGAAGAAAACTCCTTTCATCTACGAGGATTTCGGCCACGAAGTACTCCCGCGCTTTGCGGATTCGGCGTTTGATTTCCTGACATTTGCGGACTAAAACAAGGTGGATTTCTGAAGATTCAAACTTCGTCTTAACACATCGAATTGCCGCTTATTTTTTCTTGAGTTTAAATTTACGCACATTAGAAATCGCCTTTTTCTATGAAAAAACTTATACCTGCAGTGATACTTGCGATCATTTTTCCTTCCCTTTATGCAGAAGAATTAAAAGCGGGCAACGAGTTGGCTTTGTCTGCCGCTAAAGATCAAACTTCGGATATCGTCA
>DGXZ01000055.1:9860-21739 GCA_002396485.1 Spartobacteria bacterium UBA5019 | reverse complement strand
CATCTTTTGAAAAGAGAAATGAGGCCACCGTAAAAATTCAAAATATTTGAAACAAGATTCTTACTCTGAAAATCTGTTCTCAAACTCAAAGCGTGTTCTGGGATAATCTTCCTCTGGCACATGGTTTATCGACATGTTGTAGTCGGTTGAGTCAAGTGCATACCCAGATCCATCCTTGTTCCTCATTCAGAGACCGCTGCGGGTATGCTGATTCGTTACGCCTTGGCTGCTGAAAAAACCCTGCGCAGCGTGTATCGCGTTATTTCTGGACGCCGCCTCAAGTCAAAGAAAAGGGGCTCCCGTGATGCGGGAGCCCCTGTCTTTTGATTCTTGATGGGGCTTAGGCTTCGGGAGCCGCAGCGGCTTGGTCGCGGTCTTTCATGGCCGCCTTGCGGCTGAGTTTGACGCGGCCTTTGTCATCGACGCCGATGCATTTGACCCAAATCGAGTCGCCCATTTTCACGACGTCTTCGACTTTGTTAACACGGAAGTCGGCGAGTTCGGAGATGTGGCAGAGACCGTCTTTGCCGGGCAGGACTTCGACGAAGGCGCCGAATTCCTTAATGGAAACGACTGTGCCTTGGTAGAGTTCGCCTATGGAGATTTCCTTCGTCATACCAAGGATGATTTCCTTGGCTCGTTTCAGGCTGTCGCCATTGTTGGAGTAGATGTGCACGGCTCCGTCGTCCTCGATATTGATCTCGGCACCGGTCTCAGCAACGATGCCTTTGATCGTTTTGCCGCCTGGGCCAATGATGAGACCAATTTTGTCAGGGCTGATGCGAATGGTCTCGATGCGTGGCGCGTATTGGCTCAACTCGGCGCGAGGCGAGGCAAGGATGCCGTTCATCACATCAAGGATTTTCGTGCGCGAGGTCTTTGCCTCGGCGACGGCCTCGAACATGATCTCGTGGGAGATGCCGGGGAGCTTGAGGTCAAGCTGGAAGCCGGTGACGCCTTCGGATGTTCCGCAGAGTTTGAAATCCATGTCGCCGAAATGGTCCTCGCTGCCGATGATATCGGTGAGCGTGGTGTAGCGCTTCAGGGTTTCGCCTTCGTATTCGGTCACAAGACCGACGGAGATGCCGGCGACAGGGGCCTTGAGTGGCACACCTGCGTCCATGAGGGCGAGAACGCCCGCGCACACGCTGGCCATGGAGGTGGAACCGTTGGATTCCATCACCTCGCTGACGACGCGGAGTGCGTATGGGAAGTCTTTTTCGCTTGGAATGACTGCCTCGATCGAACGCTCGGCAAGGGCACCATGACCGATTTCGCGACGGTTTTGACCACCGAAACGGCCGGTCTCACCCACGCTGAAAGGCGGGAAGTTGTAGTGAAGCATGAAACGCTTCGTGTCGGGTCCACCGCCGTAGCAGTCGATCATCTGAGCCTCCTCCGCCGGAGCGAGGGTCGCGATGCCGAGGGCCTGGGTTTCGCCACGGGCGAAGAGGGCCGAACCGTGCGTGCGAGGAAGAAGACCAGCCTCACCGGAGAGGGGACGGAGGTCATGGAATCCACGGCCATCGCAGCGCTTCTGGCGGTCCAGAATGCTGACGCGGAAGGCTTTTTTCTGCAGGTAATCGAAGGCCTGGGAAATTTCGAATTTCGAGGCGGTCGGGAATTTTTCGAGCACGGCTTTTTCGACTTCCTCGCGGAGAGTGCCGATGGCTTTGCTGCGGGCCACTTTGCCGGATGTGTAGATGGCGGATTCGATGCGGTCGCCTGCGACTTGGTAGGCGACTTCGGAGATCGAGTCGGCAACCGAGAAGAGTGGCACGCTGCGTTTGGCTTTGCCAACTGCTGCGGCGAGGTCGCGCTGGGCTTGAACGATGACGCGCACGGCGTCGCGGGCGAAGTCGAGGGCTTTATTGAAGTCCGCTTCGGGAAGTTCCGTGGCGGCGCCTTCGATCATGATGACCTTCTCACCATCGCCGACATAGACAAGGTCGAGGTCGCTGTGCTCGCGGTCGGAGTGGGTCGGGTTGATGACGAACTCACCATTGATGCGGCCGACGCGAACGGCTCCAACAGGTCCTGCGAACGGAATATCCGAAACGCAAAGGGCAGCGGAGGCGCCGTTGATCGAGAGCATGTCCGGGTCATTTTGACCATCAGCACTCAAGAGGAGCGTGATGATCTGGGTGTCGTAGAGGTAGCCCTTGGGGAAGAGCGGACGCAGAGGACGGTCGGTCATGCGGGCGGTGAGGATTTCCTTCTCGGTAGGACGGCCTTCGCGCTTGAAGTAACCGCCGGGGAACTTGCCAACTGCGGCGGCCTTTTCCTTGTATTCCACGGTGAGCGGAAAGAAGTCCTGACCTTCCTTGATGGTGGTGGCCGAGACGGCTGTAACGATCACGATGGTGTCGCCGCTACGGACGATTACGGCACCGTCGGCGAGTTTCGCAAGTTTGCCGGATTCAAAAATGATGGGTGAGGAGCCCGCTTGGGCTGTGGTTGTTTGGGACATAATATATATAATTGCATGAGTGCCCGCCAGAAATTGGCGGGCGGATTTTAGGAAAAAGCCCCGCTGATAAACGGGGCTTTGAGTGAGGAAGTCGCGTTACTTGCGAAGGTCCAATTTCTCAAGGACTGTCGCATAGCGGCTTGAAGCCGTGCGCTTGAGGTAATCAAGCAAACTGCGCCTTGTGGCGACGAGCTTGAGCAAGCCACGGCGGGAGGCATGATCCTTCGCGTTGACTTTCAAGTGCTCGGTGAGTGAGCTGATTCGTTTAGTGAGAAGCGCGATCTGCACGTCCGCACTGCCGGTATCTTTTTCGTGAAGGCGGAGGGAATCCGCACCGTTAACTACTGCTGCTTTTGCCATTTGTTATTTCGTTTTGTTAATGAAGGAGCAAAAAATGCCACTCGGAGGGCGCGAGGGCAAGGACAAAGTCTTAGTGAAAATAAATTGGGCTAGCGGACTGGCATCGGTATAACACACCGCCATGAAAGTCCGCCTCACCAAAGATTTCATCCTCGAAGCCGCCCAAAGCCTCACGAAAGTGCCCGCAGGCCACAAGTGCGCAAGGCTGCACGGGCATACCTTCACGATTGAAATTTCCGTCGAAGGCGAAGTGAATCCCGATACGGGCTGGCTCTACGACCATGCCCTCATCAGCGCGGCAATGAAGCCGATCATCGAGGAACTCGACCACTCGTATTTGAACGATGTCCCCGGACTCGAAAATCCCACGATTGAAATGATGGCAGGCTGGCTTTGGAAGAAACTCTCCCCCCAACTGCCCGGGCTCGCCGAGATCGTGATTCACGAGACTCCGTTCGCCCGCTGCAGCTATCGCGGAGAGTAGTTCTCTGCGGTTCTCAGGCACTGCCCGCACGGCGAGGTGGCGCAAGGAGCGTCCGCGCGCCGATGAAGGCAGTGCAGGCCCCCAGCAGGATCAGAACGCCACAAGCCACAACCAGCGCCCAGTTGGAGTCGCGGAAATTTTTCAAAAGGGCGAGCCCCGTCGAGGCGAATGTGGTGGCGAACATGAGAACAGCTGGAATGAGAACAAAAAGAGTCCGCCGTCCATGGTCTCGAAGCCACACGGCGGCGACCAACAACGCCATGGCTCCCATCATTTGATTCGCCGAGCCGAAGACCTGCCACAGCACAGGCAGGCTGTTCGAGCGGGAGAGCAGAAACATAACACCGGCGCAGAGGAGAGTATTGAACCAGACCCCGCGCAGAATCTCTGGTGGGTTGCGGAAAAGAAATCGCCAGACTTCCTCGAGCAGATACCGGTTCAGGCGCACCACCACATCGAGAGTGGTGACCACAAAACCCTCCAAAAGCAAAATGCCGAGCACCGTGCCGGTCCACACCGGCAAGCCGAATGCGAGATTCACAAGGCTTCCGGTAGCCAGCGAGATCGCGAGAACGGGATTTTTTTCTGTGTAGGTGATCTGCAGATAGCTCTGCCAATCCAAGCCAATCAGGAGGGTGAGGATGATTGAGACAGCCAGCAGCGACTCAAGCAACATGGCATTGTAGCCCACCTTGCCGACATGGCGCTCGCAGGCGAGCTGGCGCGCGGTCGTGCCGCTGGAAACCAAGCAATGGAATCCACTGATGGCCCCGCATGAGACCGTGATGAAGAGCATGGGCCAAAGGACCCCGACATACTGGAGACCGGTGTCCAGGCTCCATGCGGGAATGACCTCTGCCAGATTTTGCGGCGCGGCGGGGACTGAGGGAAAGTTCCCACTCACGCCTGCAACGAGCAGTCCAACCACGACCGCCAAAAGGCCTGCGTAGAGAATTTGCACATTCACAAAATCCCGTGGCATCAGGAGCAGCCAGACAGGAATGGCGGAGGCTAGGATGACATAAAACGTCATCAGAAGGAGCCAGACATCCGGCGTGACGACAATCGGAAAAAAAATACCCAGAACCACAGAGGCTCCGCAGAGGAGAGATGCGATCGCATAGTTCATCCAAGCCGGGGTGTGGATCCGGTAAATGAGAAGGCCGAGCAAGGGAGCGCAGAGTGTGATGAAAAGAACGCTTGTCGATGCAATGCCCCCGATGCGTGCCAGAAGAACCGGTTGCCCATCTTTCAAAGCCACGACCGTGGGCAGTCCCCCACCCTGATGAAAGGGATGCATGCCCATGTGGTCGGGGGGCAGTTGCAGCGCGGCGTCCAACTCCGCGCGGGCGGCGGGTTCCATTCCGAGCTTCGCGGCCGGATACATGCTCGTGAGGGCGGTGACGCTGAGATTCAAAAATGTGGCCGTGATCATAAAAAGACCGATCACCAAAAAACTCACGATACAGACATAGCCGAAAGGCCCCAGATACTGGCGGGCTATATCGGCCACAGAGCGCCCCTCCTCCCTGGTAGAGATGAAGAGCGTCACCATGTCATGGACACCACCCATGAGCGTAGCGCCGATGACGAGCCAGATCAGGGCGGGCAGGTAACCATAAACCACAGCCAGCGTCGGACCCACAATCGGCCCCGCACCGGCGATGGCAGCGAAATGGTGGGCGAACAGAATGTAGGATTTGGTTGGCAGGAAATCGGAGCCGTCATTTTTGAGAACGGCAGCAGTCGGGCGGGACGGATCCACTCCGAGTGCCCTCTCGATAATACGGCTGTAAAATCGCGCTCCCAGCCAGTAGGAGAGGAGCGTTGCGCAGAGAATACCTAGGAGGAGCGATCCCATACGGCTGGATATTGTCGCGGCATGGGTTTTCGTGCAAGCATGCCAGACATGATCTCAACAAAAGTGGCGGGTGTGCTGGGTTTCACAGGAGTAGCTCTGGGAGCCTTCGGGGCACACGGACTCAAAAACATCCTGACTGCGAATGACACGGCATCGATCTGGCAAACGGCCGTTCTCTACCACCTCCTCCACGCCGTCGCGGGACTCTGGGCCTCGGAGCGGCGTCCCTCGGCCGTCTGGCTTTGGACAGCGGGAGTCATCATATTCTCGGGATCCCTCTACATTCTCGCCGTGACGAATATACGCTGGCTGGGAGCTGTCACACCTATCGGCGGCCTGCTGTTGCTCGCCGGCTGGACGCTTGTCGTTTTTTCAAAATACAAGGCGCAACTTCATTGAACGAACCCGGCTGCCACTTGTCTTTTTCTGAGCAAAGCCCAATGAAACGCATCATCAAATCCACTCTCCTTGCAGCGCCACTGGCGTTGACGATTTTTTTCGCCGACAGCACCCGAGTTTCCGCCACCGACTCGCAACCTCAGAAATCGATTCTGAACTCCTCCGTGGATGTCCAAGAGGACGCCTCGGCCTACTCTGTGCGAGTGGGAGTTCCTGAGACGACGGATGTCAATGTGCGCCTCGCCGGATCCACCTTGCTCCTGGATTCCGGCACCACGGAGAGCGGCATCCGATACGAACAGCGCATTTCGCTCCCAAGGGCACAGGCAGATGCCGCGCTCGGCATTAAAAGAACTGCCGGGCAACTTGTCATTTCCATCCCCAAAGGCGAGCCCGCTCCGGCACTCGGAGGCATGGCTCTTCCGTCACGGATTCCGATGGATGCAGGGTTCGACGCGCTACGCGATCAAGTCCTCTCCCAAGCCGCCAGCATGCTTCAGCAAATGAATCAAGAAGACGCTCCCTCAGGTGGCGCAGCGCCCGCACAGGATCTCTTCGGCAGTATCCTAGGGAGTATCGCTCCGCAGCTGCAGGGCAAGATGGCGAGTTCGGGATTCAAAGTTGAAGACCGGGGCGATGCCTACCTTCTCACCTCCGTCCTCCCCGAGGAGCAGGCACGCAATGTCAGCGTGAACGTGGACAACGAACGCGCGGTTACCATCACCTCGAAGCATGAGAAACAGTCTGCAGAAGGCAGCGCGACCGCCTTCAGCTCTGGATCATCGACGCAATCCATGACGCTGCCCGGACCGGTGCGCGGCGAGGAACTCAAGATGGAATACAAGAACGGCCGTCTCGAGATCGTCCTACCCAAAAAATAAAATCAGCGCACCTCGACCGGTGTGCCTGCTTTCACAAGCTGGCAGAGGGTGAAGGCGTCCCAGTTTGCGAGGCGGATGCAGCCGCTGCTTTCATTTCTCCCGATACGGTCCGGGGTATTCGTGCCGTGCATGCCGATGCTCGGACGATTGATTCCCATCCAGACGATGCCAACCGGGCTGTTCGGACCGGGTGGAAGCATGAAGGCATTCTCGCTGCGGACTCCGGATTCGAGGACGGATTTGTCCCAGCGGAAATGCGGGAGCAGAATATTGCTGGTGATTTTCCATTTCCCCAAAGGCACCGGGATTTTTGCCGAACCCGGCGTACAGGGGAAACAGGCGATGATGCGACCATCCTCGTAAAGTTCGATCAGGCGCTCGCTACGGAGGAGGATGATAGCACGCTTCGGCTCGGGAGCGGCTACTGGAGTGGGTTCGGGCGTTGGAGTCGGTGACGGCGTCGGCAAGGGCGCCTGCTCAGTGGGGGAAGGTTTGATCGGCTTGGACAGGTCATAGGAGGCAGGTAAAGGCAGAGGCGGCGGGGGAGGAGGAAGGGTCGCTGCGACTGTGGGTGACTTGGCTTTGGTGGAGCGTTCTTTTTCAAGAGCTTTGACATCCGAGAGCAGGAATTCCTTCACATCAGGAACACGAATAACAGTGCCAACGATGGGTTCGGTGACTTGAGGGTTCAGCTCAAGAAGAAACTTCTGGTCGCAATGAAACCGCTCTGCGACAGCCTCCCAGAGCGTGGCGTATTTGAGGGATTTGAGTTTGGCCTGTGCGGCGGGTTGGGAGGCTACTGGACCGACCCACCGTGCGTCGTCCTCTGAGATCATATATTCCCGGTAGGGAACAGGCACGGAGGACACATCTAAAATGGTGCCACGCGGAACACCAGTTGCGTCGCAATAGCGGTCAGCCGCCTTTTGAGTGAACTCACCCCCGAGGCCGTCGATTTTTCCGGGGCGGAAACCGGCTCGGTCTAAAAAAATCTGCACGCGGCAAAGTTCCATGCGCTCAGGAGCGTCGGGCAAGGGCGTCTGAATCTTTGCCGCAGAAGCTTCTGCGGGTTCGACACAAAAAACCGGCATGGGAAAAGAGGCCACAGCCAGCAAACATAAAAGGCATGCGCGAAGATCGAACATACGCGGACTCAACACGAATCGCAGGTGGGGCATCAAGATAGATATTTGGTGCTGGCGAGTGGGGATGAGAAAAAGCAACAGGCGCAAAAAAATGGGGTCACGGCTTTGAGACCGTGACCCCGTTGTGAGAGTTATGTCCTCAGGCGAGGTCTTCGCCTACGGTGTAGCGGGTGAAGCGGCGAATGATAATGTTTTCGCCGAGCTCCGCAATTTTGCTGGAGACGAGGTCTTTGATGGTCGTCTCCGGATTTTTGATGAACGGTTGCTCAAGAAGGCAGATGGTGCCAAGGAACTTGTCGATTTTGCCATCGACAATCTTGTCTACGATGTTGGCTGGCTTGCCTTGGACTTGTGCGGCAGCGATGTCGCGTTCGCGGGCGATGAGGTCGGTCGGCACCTGCTCGCGTGTGACATAGAGCGGATGGGAAGCCGCAATGTGAAGAGTGACGTCCTTGACGAACTCGCGAAAGATTTCGTTTTTCGCAACGAAGTCGGTTTCGCAATTGATTTCGACGAGGACGCCGACTTTGCCGGCGAGGTGAATGTAGGAGGCGATGGTGCCTTCCTTAGCAGCGCGGGAGGCCTTTTTACCTGCGCTAGCGATGCCTTTTTTGCGGAGAAGCTCTTCAGCGGCAGCGAGGTCGCCACCAGCTTCAGTGAGAGCTTTTTTACAATCCATCATCCCCGCGTTAGTTTTTTCGCGGAGTTCTTTAACAAGGTTTGCTGAAATTTCGGACATGGTTGTTTTTAGGTGATCGATCAGATCTGACAGATCGGTCGGATCTTTTATTTTTTACTCGGAGACAGCTGCGAGTTCGGGCTTGCGGGCTTTGGCTCCTGTGCCTTTGCCTTCGAGGATGGCCTCGACGAGTTTGGAAAGAACTACGCGGATCGAGCGGATGGCGTCGTCGTTGCCGGCAATCGGGTAGGCGATTTTCTCTGGGTTGCTATTGGTATCGACGATAGCGATCACCGGGATTCCGAGGCGGTTGGCTTCGGCAACGGCTATTTCCTCGCGAACGGTATCAATAACGACCATGACATCAGGAAGCTTGGCCATTTCGGCGATACCACCGAGGTTGTGGAGCAGCTTGGCACCCTCACGGCGAATGGACGAAGCTTCGGCTTTGTTAATCTTGGCAAAGGCCGGGGATTTCTCAAGGGCTTGAATCTCTTTGAGACGGGCCACGCTGCGACGGATGGTAGTGAGGTTGGTGAGCGTTCCGCCCAACCAGCGCTGGTTCACATAGAACTGACCAGTTGCTTCGGCTGCTTCGGCAATGGCGCCTTGAGCCTGTTTTTTGGTTCCGACGAAGAGAACTTTCCCACCATTGCGTACGAGGTCACGAAGATATTTGGTCGCGCTGTCGATCTGCTCAACGGTGAGCCCGAGATCGATGATGTAAATCGAATTTTTTTCCTCGAGGATGTAATCGCGCATTTTGGGATTCCATCGCTTGGTCTGGTGTCCGTAGTGGACGCCGGCCTCGAGGAGTTCCGTCATGAGTTCGACGCTTGGTTGGTTTGCTGTGGCTTCTGACATGATATGGGTGGTGGATTAGCTTGCGGCTTTTTGTGATTCTTTTTTATCGGCTCCGAAAGCGTCGCCGACTTGTGTGATTTCGATTTTGCGGTTTGTCTCAAAGCCGGTGCCTGCGGGGATCAGGTGGCCCATGATAACGTTCTCTTTGAAGCCGCGGAGTCGATCGACCCTGCCAAGTGTGGCGGCTTCAGTCAAGACGCGTGTGGTGTCTTGGAAGGATGCTGCGGAAATGAAGCTGTCTGTCTCGAGCGCAGTTTTGGTGATACCTAGAAGAACAGGGCTTGCTTCGGCTGGCTTTCCGCCCTTGGCAATAACCTCTTCGTTTTCTTTTTCAAACGCGAGGCGGTCCACCTGATCGCCCCAGAGGAGGCTGGTGTCGCCCTGCTCGGTGATCTTCACCTTGCGCAGCATCTGACGAACGATGATTTCGATGTGCTTGTCGTTGATTTCCACGCCTTGCAGACGGTAAACTTCCTGAACCTCGTTGAGGAGGTGTTCCTGGAGTTCCTGGGGTCCGCAGATATCGAGGATTTCGTGCGGAACGACTGGCCCTTCCGTGAGTTGCTGGCCTTTCTTAACGAGATCGCCTTTGAAGACGATGATGTGCTTGTTGAGCGGAATGAGGTGCTCTTCCTCGGCACCGGTGTCAGCGTCTTTGACGATGAGACGGCGCTTGGCGCGGACGGTGCCACCGATTTCAACGACGCCGTCGATTTTGGCGATGTCGCAGGCATCCTTAGGACGGCGGGCTTCGAAAAGCTCGGCGACGCGTGGGAGACCACCGGTGATGTCTTTTGTCTTGCCAATCTTACGAGGTGTTCGTGCGACACGTTGTCCGGCTGGAACTTTGGCACCTTCCTTGACCTCGATGTGAGCTCCGGCTGGAATCGAGTAGCTGGCGAGCAGATTTTTCGCCTCGTCCACAACGATGATCTGGGGATGCAGATCTTCTTTGTGCTCGATGACGACATTTCCACGAACACCTGTGGATTCGTCAATCTCTTGGCGAATGGTGACACCGGGAATCATGTCGCGGAACTCGATGCGTCCGGCTTTTTCAGTAATGATCGGAACATTGTAAGGATCCCACTGAACGAGTGTGACGCCTTTTTTAACGGTGCTGCCGTCGGCTATGGAGATGACCGAACCGACAACAATGTTATAGCTTTCGAGTTCGCGGCCGTCCTTTGCGTGGAGCGTAATCGTACCGTTCTTGTTGAGAACGACGAATGTTTTATCCACGGTTTCCACGACTTTGAGTTCGTTGAATCGGATGGTGCCGTCGTTTTTGGCTTTGATGATTGGTTGTTTGAACGTCTGGCTCGCAGCACCGCCGACGTGGAAGGTACGCATCGTGAGCTGGGTACCGGGTTCACCGATCGACTGGGCGGCAATGATGCCAACGGCCTCGCCGATCTTGATCATGCCACCTGTCGCAAGACTGCGACCGTAGCATTTGATACAGATACCCCGCTGGGATTCGCAGGTAAGTGCAGAACGGATTTTGAGTTGTTCGTGACCGATTTTTTCCAAAGCAGCTGCAGTCTCCTCATCAACGAGTTGATCTTTCTTGAGGATGGCCTTGGAGGTGATGGGATCTTTGACGGTTTCGCAGGTGGTGCGGCCGATGATTCGGGTCGAGAGGCTAACGACTTCTTCGTCTCCTTCATAGATCGGGCGGACGATGATACCGTTAGCGGTGTGGCAGTCATCGATAGTGATGATGACATCCTGCGCGGCGTCGACGAGTTTACGTGTGAGGTATCCAGAGTCAGCGGTTTTAAGAGCTGTATCAGCGAGACCTTTGCGGGCACCGTGAGCGGAGATGAAATACTCGAGCACGGTCAGACCCTCGCGGAAGTTCGCGGTGATTGGCTGCTCGATGATTTCGCCCGAAGGTTTGGCCATCTGACCACGCATACCGGCGAGCTGCTTGACCTGGGTGCGGTTACCACGAGCACCGGAGTCCACCATCATAAAGACGGGGTTCATGTCGCGGCGGTTGTCATTGTATTCCAGAGTGCGGAATAGGGCGTTTGCAATCTCTTCACCAGTGTGCGTCCAGATATCTTGAACTTTGTTTTTGCGCTCGCCATCGGTGATGATTCCTCGGCGGTATTGTTTTTCCACCTCTCCGATTTCACGATAGGCTTTTTCAAGGAGTTGCTCTTTCTCCTTGGGTACCATCATGTCATTGATACCAATGGAAACACCAGCGCGGGTTGCTTCGCGGAAGCCGAGTTCCTTGAGGCGATCGAGAGTTTCGACGGTGGTTTGTTGACCACTGGTTTTATAGCAGCGCCAGATAATGTCCGAGAGTTGCTTCTTGCCGCAGACTTTGTTGTAGAAACCGAGAGCTTTTGGCCAGATTTGGTTGAAAATAACCCGACCAGCTGTGGTTTCGAGCACCGACTTGGTTGAGTCGCCATAAACGGTTTCAATTCCAAGATCAGGGTTTTTAAAAAGAATGCGTGTCTGCGTTCGAATTGCACGCTCGGTCAGTGCGAGTTCAACCTCGTCCGCATTTTCAAACAGTGGCATGCGCTTGGCCTTGTCAGCATCCTCAGCGCGTGGCTTCTGCGTAAGATAATAGCAACCGAGCGGAATGTCCTGCGATGGCGTGGTGATGGGCTTGCCGCTGGATGGCGAGAAGATGTTGTTTGGAGCGAGCATGAGCATGCGGGCTTCCATTTGTGCCTCAACAGATAGCGGCACGTGAACAGCCATCTGGTCACC
>DGXZ01000055.1:5925-9676 GCA_002396485.1 Spartobacteria bacterium UBA5019 | reverse complement strand
GCCATCTGGTCACCATCGAAGTCAGCATTGTAAGCGGTGCAGACGAGAGGATGAACTCGAATGGCCTCGCCTTCGATAAGGATCGGCTCAAACGCCTGAATCGAAAGGCGGTGCAGGGTCGGAGCGCGGTTCAACATTACAGGATGGCCTTTGGTCACCTCTTCCAGAATATCCCAGACTTCTGGGGTCTGGCGCTCGATGAGTTTCTTGGCGCTGCGAACCGTATGGACGTAGCCAAGTTCCTTAAGGCGACGAATGATAAATGGCTCAAAAAGAACGAGCGCCATTTTTTTAGGCAAACCGCACTGATTGAGTTTCAGCTCCGGACCGATGACGATCACTGAACGACCAGAGTAATCGACGCGCTTGCCAAGAAGGTTTTGACGGAAACGCCCCCCCTTACCCTTGAGCATGTCGCTGAGCGACTTGAGTGGGCGGTTGGCAGCACCCGTTACAGCACGACCGTGGCGTCCGTTGTCGAAAAGGGCATCTACCGACTCTTGAAGCATGCGCTTTTCATTGCGGATGATGACTTCTGGAGTCTTGAGTTGCAGCAGGGTGCGAAGACGGTTGTTGCGATTGATGACTCGGCGATAGAGATCATTGAGATCGGATGTCGCGAAACGTCCCCCTTCAAGTGGAACAAGAGGTCGGAGATCCGGGGGAATGACTGGAAGCACATTCAGGATCATCCACTCGGGTCGTGTTTTTGATTCGGCAAAACCCTGAACGAGTTTGAGGCGCTTTGCGAGTTTTTTGCGGAGTTGCTTGCTTCGAGTCGAGCCCATGGACTCCTCGATTTCCTGCTGGACAACAGCCAGATCCATGGATGCTAGAATTTTCTGAATCGCTTCAGCGCCCATGCCTGCAGTGAATTCTTCGCCATACTGTTCCTCGGCATCACGGAATTCCGCTTCGGTGAGGAGTTGGCATTTTTCGAGAGGAGTACTACCTGGATCGATTACGATAAAATCCTCGTAGTAAATGACGCGCTCCAGAGCACGTGAGGTCATGTCAAGCATGAGGCCCAAGCGGGATGGCATGCATTTATAGAACCAAATGTGTGAGACGGGCACCGCAAGGTCGATGTGACCCATGCGCTCACGCCGAACGCGGGAGAGGGTAACCTCGACACCGCAACGGTCGCAGATGACGCCTTTGTGCTTGATGCGTTTATACTTGCCGCAAGAACATTCCCAGTCGCGTGTTGGACCGAAGATACGCTCGCAGAAGAGACCGCCTTTTTCAGGCTTAAAAGTGCGATAGTTGATGGTTTCGGGATTTTTTACCTCTCCCTTGCTCCAGCTACGCATGGCATCCGGGGATGCCACGGTGATGGCCACCTCGTCAAAACCAACGGGTTTCGCTTCACCAACGGATTCGTTGAAGTTTAGATCTTTCATTTATGATTCGTCAGATTGTGTCGGGTTTTGATTTCGGAATTAGGCGAGACCTCCTGTGAGGGAGGCGGGTTGTTTGCCGCCAACGCGGACATCGAGTCCGAGCCCCTGCATTTCTTTGATGAGCACGTTGAACGACTCTGGAACACCGGCTTCGAGGGCATTGTCCCCTTTGACAATGCTCTCATAGATACGCGTGCGACCGGCGACATCATCCGATTTAACGGTAAGAAGTTCCTGAAGTGTGTAGGCAGCTCCATAGGCTTGGAGAGCCCAAACTTCCATCTCTCCGAATCGCTGGCCACCGTATTGGGCCTTGCCGCCAAGCGGTTGCTGGGTGACGAGGCTGTAAGGTCCAACGGCGCGGGCGTGGATTTTGTCCGCGACCAAGTGGCCAAGCTTGAGCATGTAGATGTAGCCCACGACGACTTGCTGGTCGAATGGCTCGCCGGTGAGTCCATCGTAAAGGGTGGACTTGCCGTTTTCGTTGATCCATGTGAAGCCCTCAACCTTCTTGGCGTCGGTGAGGAATTCGCGGATTTTGGATTCTGGAATACCGTCGAATACAGGTGTGGCCACCTTGAATCCAAGGGCTTTTGCTGCCACACCAAGGTGGGTTTCCAAAACTTGCCCCACGTTCATTCGGCTTGGAACGCCGAGAGGGTTCAGCACGATGTCGACTGGTGTTCCATCAGCGAGATATGGCATGTCTTCCTCAGGAACAATCTTGGCGACAACGCCCTTGTTTCCGTGGCGGCCGGCCATCTTGTCACCGACGCTGAGCTTGCGCTTACTGGCGATGTAAACTTTGACCTGCTTGATGATACCAGGATCAATATCATCTCCGCTCTCGATGCGGCCGAGATTCGAATCGCGCTCATTTTCGAGATCAACGAATTTATGTTCGAATTGGCCAATGATCTCGTGGATTTTATTGCGGATCGGGCTTGGATCAATCTCGACGTGATTGTAAACCTTGGCGAGTTTGCGAAGAAGTTCTTTCGTAATCTTACGGTTAGCCGGAATAATGATCTCACCGGTTTGGGCATTCACGACATCCAACGGAATTTTTTCGTTCAGAAGAATGTTGGAGAGTGCGGCGGTAAGTTGCTCGTGCAAGTCATCTTTGCGCTTGGCAAAATCCTCCACGATCATTTTCTGCTGCCGTTTCGACTCGGCTGGGGTCATTTTGGTGCGGGCGACCTCTTTTTTCGAGGACACCTTCACGTCCATAACGATGCCGTAAGTTCCAGAAGGAACTGTCAAAGAGGTATCTTTAACATCCGCAGCTTTTTCACCGAAGATGGCACGTAGAAGACGCTCTTCCGGAGCGAGTTCAGTTTCGCTTTTCGGAGTGATTTTTCCGACAAGGATATCACCTGGTTTGACTTCAGCACCGATACGGATCACGCCATCGCTACCAAGGTTTTGCAGGGCCTCTTCGCTGATGTTCGGGATATCACGCGTGATTTCCTCTGGCCCGAGTTTTGTATCGCGAGCGCCGATTTCAAACTCGTCGATGTGAATGGAGGTGTATATGTCCTCCTTAACGACTCGTTTGGAGATAAGGATCGCATCCTCGAAGTTGTAACCATTCCAAGGCATGAAGGCCACAAGAACGTTGCGACCGAGAGCGAGTTCCCCTTTTTCGGTGTTCGGACCATCGGCAATGACATCGCCTTTCTTGATGGACTGACCTTTTTTAACAATGGTTTTTTGGTTTATACATGTGCTCGCGTTGGAACGCATGAATTTGCGAAGTTCGTAAACATAGACGCCGTTTTCAGGGTCGTCCTTGATCTTCTTTTTTCCTTCGGGAAGCGACCCATCTTTCGTGATGACAATCTGATTTGCTGTAACCGAGGCAACTTTGCCGTTGGATTCGGAGCAAATGACAGCACGCGAGTCGCGGGCGACACGGGCTTCAAGTCCGGTTCCCACCAGAGGCGAGTCGGAAATAAGCAGCGGCACACCTTGGCGTTGCATGTTCGAACCCATGAGCGCTCGGTTGGCGTCATCGTGCTCAAGGAATGGTATGAGACCGGCAGCCACGGAAACGAGCTGTTTAGGCGATACGTCCATGTATTGGATTTTAGCCGGCTCGATTTCAAGGAAATCACCGCGATAGCGTGCCGAGACTTTCTCACCAGAAAGGTTCCCCTTCGCATCAACTATCGAATTCGCCTGGGCGATGTAGAAGTTCTCGTCACGATCACCGCTGAGGTATTCCACCTGATCGCTGACTCGACCATTAACAACTTTACGATATGGTGTCTCGATGAATCCGAATTCATTGATTCGGGCAAACGTGCTCAATGAACTGATGAGACCAATGTTTGGACCTTCAGGCG
>DGXZ01000055.1:0-5748 GCA_002396485.1 Spartobacteria bacterium UBA5019 | reverse complement strand
TGTTTGGACCTTCAGGCGTTTCAATCGGGCAGATGCGGCCGTAGTGGGATGGATGGACGTCTCGTACTTCGAAGCCCGCACGGTCACGGCTGAGACCGCCTGGCCCGAGGGCTGAGAGACGGCGTTTGTGGGTCAGTTCGGAAAGCGGATTCGTTTGATCCATGAACTGGCTCAACTGACTGCGGCCGAAGAAGTCACGCACAACTGCGCTGAGTGACTTGGGATTGATGAGTTTTTGCGGCGTGATCTGGTCCGTGTTGGCATCAAACAAGGTCATGCGCTCGCGGACGAGACGCTCGGTGCGGGCAAGGCCGACGCGGCATTGGTTGGCAAGAAGTTCGCCCACAGTGCGAACGCGGCGGCTGCCAAGGTGATCAATGTCATCAGTCATACCATCGCCTGCACGGAGGCGAACAAGATATTTCATCGCGGCAACAAAGTCTTCCTTGGTAAGCGTGCGCTCGTTTTCGTCAACTTTGAGATCAAGTTTTTGGTTGATCTTGTGACGACCTACGCGGCCGAGATCATAACGCTTGGCATCGAAAAAGAGGCGTTTGAGCATGCTACGTGCATTCTGAACGGTTGGCGGATCGCCAGGGCGCAGCTTGCGGTAGATATCCTTGAGTGCTTCATCCTCATCATGGGCTGGATCTTTTTTGAGGGATTTGATGATTGTGTCGTCGTCTTTCGTATCGACAACCTTTACGGATTTATGACCCAAGCCGATCAGCTGGCGAACAATAGCCGTGGTAAGAGGCTCAAAAGCTCGACCGACAGTGATCTCGCCATCGCGTATGTCAGCGATCAGAACCTTGGTAGCAATTTCCTCTTCGTCGAGTTTTTCACTAAGCTTGAGATCTTGGGTTTTGTAGAAGAGATTGATGATATCCTCGTCCGCAGGGAAACCCACGGTGCGGAGGAATGTAGTGGCCAAAAATTTGCGGCGGCGTTTGCGGCGGTCGAGATAGACGTAGAGGAGGTCTGTAGTATCGAACTGAACTTCGATCCAAGATCCACGGTCGGGGATAATACGAAAGCCGTGGAGAATTTTTCCATTGGCGTGGACGGATGTCTCGAAACAGATACCGGGTGAGCGGTGCAACTGAGAGACAACAACGCGTTCCGCACCATTGATCACAAAAGTTCCCTGAGGAGTCATCAGAGGAAGCTCGCCCATGTAAACTTTTTCTTCCTTCGTGCTGCGTTCGTCTTTGTAACGGAAAGTCACATAAAGGGGAGCGCTGAACGACTGTCCCTCGCGCTGGGACTCGATCGAGGACATTTTGGACTCACCAAGCTCATAGCTCTCGAAATCGAGAGAGGATTTATCCTCGAATCCAAAAATAGGGAAAAATTCGCGGAAGACAGCCTGCAAACCGATGTCGCGGCGCTTGCTGGCAGGGACATCCTTTTGAAAGAACTCGTTGTAGGAGTTGACCTGCAATTCGATGAGGTTTGGTGGCTCGATGGCCTCTGTCAATTTTCCGAAATGAATGCGTTCAGACATGTTTTTTTGCGATGCCGCGGGTTGTTTGGCCTAATCCAAGGCCGTGGTCATCCTTCTCTTTGCGAAAGCAAAAAAGTCCGTGACCGGAGGATTCTGGATGTTTCCAGATGATCCGATGGCGGATGATGAAATGCTTTGTTTGGCGAAGGAGCAGATGGTGGTTTTTTTTGCTGGTAAAGCGAACGTGTGAAAATAGCTAAACCCGCAGGGAGGTCAAGAGGTATTCCGGACCTCCCTGCGGAGTTTGAAACTGGCTTACTTGACTTCGACCTTGGCGCCGGCGGCTTCGATCTTCTTCTTGATCTCAGCAGCTTCTTCCTTGGTGACACCTTCTTTAAGAGGCTTTGGTGCGCCTTCGACGAGGGCTTTAGCCTCGGCGAGACCGAGTCCGGCCACAGCGGCGCGAACTTCTTTAATGACGGCGATCTTGTTGGAGCCTGCCTCGGTGAGAATGACGTCGAAGGAGGTCTTCTCCTCTGCGGGTGCCGCAGCGGCTCCGCCAGCTGGGCCTGCAGCGGCTACAGCAACGGGAGCAGCGGCGCTGACGCCCCATTTTTCTTCGAGTTGTTTAACGAGGTCAGCAATTTCAAGGACGGTGAGTCCGCTGAGTTGATCGACGAGTGCGGTTGTATCTGCCATATGATGTATTTTTGTTTTGGTGTCGTCGTATCCCGAGGCATCGGGAAGATTGAGTCAGGAAGCCGCCTGACCGACAAGGAACCGGTTGTGTTTTCTTGTTGTCCATCCCCTCGCCTTTCGGCACGGCGATGAAATTTTTTTCTTTGAAATTACTGAGCGCCGGCGAGCGCGTCGCCCTTGGCCTTGAGCACGCGAGCCAGGCTGGCTGCGGGTTCGTTGAGGATGCGAACAAACTGGCTGGCGGGAGTCTGAAGCAGACCAAGCAGTTTGGCACGGAGGACGTCCTTACTTGGCAGGTCGGCGAGCTCGGCAACTTGCGCAGCACTGAGTGCCGCGTTGTCGAGAACACCGGCGCGGACTGTTGGCTTCTTGAACTCGGCTGCGAAGGATTTGAGAACCTTGGCGGCAGCACAGATGTCGGTTTCGCCAGTGACCATTGCGGTCTGACCCGCAAGCGAGTCGGACAGCTCAGGCATCTGAAGCTCCGTTGCAGCGATGCGAAGAAAAGTATTTCTCACAACGCTCATTCGCGCACCGGCGTCAGCAAGACGGGTGCGGAGATTTTCAAAATGCGGCACCTTCATGCCGGTGAAATCAACGACGAGCAGGTATGGCGAGGCTTGGAGTTTTTCGCGGATATCGGAAACAATGAGTGTTTTCTCGGGTCTCATGGAATGAAGTTCTTAGTTTTTGAGGTAGGGTGCAGGGTCCACGGAGAGACCAGGGGACATTGTCGCGCTGAGAGTGATGGCATTGACAAAAGATCCCTTGGCTGTTGCAGGACGGGCCTTGACAACGGCATCGATGACGGCGGTGCCGTTCTCCACGAGGGCTTGTTGATCAAAAGAAAATTTTCCAACAGGCACGGCGATATTTCCGTTTTTATCGAGCTTGAATTCCACGCGACCCGCCTTGACTTCCTTGACGGCTTTGGCGGTGTCGTCGGTGACGGTTCCGGTTTTTGGATTTGGCATGAGGCCGCGAGGTCCAAGAACACGACCGAGCTTGCGGACTTCAGCCATGGCTGCAGGCGTGGCGATAGCGACATCGAAGTCGGAGAAACCTCCGGTGACTTTTTTGATCACGTCTTCGAACCCGACGATTTCGGCGCCGGCTTCCTTGGCAGCTTCAGCAGCTTGTCCGGTTGCGAAAACCAATACGCGAACATTTTTACCACTGCCGTTTGGAAGCGGGCAGGTGCCTCGCACCATCTGGTCGCTCTGCTTCGGATCGACGCCCAGTTTGAAAGAAAGTGTGACAGTCTGATCGAACTTCACAGCGGGAAGTGTCTTGAGTGTGTTGATCGCATCGGCCAGTGCATATTTTTTGTTGGCCTCAACTTTTGCTACTGCTGCGCGGTAGCGTTTGCTTCGTTTTTTTTGCATGGAATGATTGCAGTGCGAACGACCATCCGGTCTCCTGCGGTTAGGTTTCTCCCGTTTTCGGGAGGCGTGAAGATAGATGAATGAAGAGCAGTGTCAAATTAAAAAAATAAAAAAATTGACTGAGCTGGGAACAACCGTATTTTCCGCAATCCGCTCTTTCAACCAACAGCGGATAATTTACCCATGAAAGCCCAATACATCGACGAAGCCTCCAAAATGATTCCCGAGGCGCAGGTCCTCATCAACATGGTTTCACGCCGTGTGCGCCAGCTCAACGCCGGGAGCCGTCCGCTCATCGACGTCGATCCAGGCACGGGCCTCGCGGACATCGCGCTTCAGGAAATCGCCCAGGGCAAGGTGATCGTTGCGCCGGAGCTGACTGAGGCGATCTAATCGGATCTTGGCGGCCATCAAGCCGCATCCATGTCCTCCGAAATCACAACAAACAGGAAGGCCTTCCGAGACTACAGCATTCTCGAAAAACTCGAGGCTGGCGTTGAGTTGAAAGGCACGGAGGTCAAGTCGCTCCGGGCAGGTTTTGTTTCCATGCAAGGAGCATTCGCCCGGCTACAGAACGGCGACCTTTACCTCTTCGACTGCGCCATACAGCCATATGAGCGTGCGAGTCACGAGCAGCACGAGTCCAAGCGACCTCGCAGGCTTCTGCTGCACCGGGCGGAGATCAACAAACTCGCTTCGGCCGTCGAACGCGAGGGGCTCACCATTCCCGCTCTGCGGATGTATTGGAAAAAAGGCCGCGTCAAAGTGGAAGTCGGCCTCGGAAAAGGCAAATTGGCTTCCGACAAGCGCCAAGACTTAAAGAAGAGGGTTGAAGACCGAGAGGCGGAAAGAACCGTGGCGGCATTTAACAAGCGAGGCCGCTGACCGCTTTGGCAGCCCGAAACCGGGAAGTTTATCAGACCAACTGATGGCTATCCGGCTGCATCACCACCTCGCTCAACACCAAGTGTGGAGGTGCATCGATGGCCTGTAGAATCAGATCAGCAGCCGTCGAGACGGGAATCATTTTATCACGCTGAACGGCCATTTGAATCAGATCCCAAAATGGCGTGTCGATGCCTCCGAGATGGAAAAGACAGAATCGCAGGCCCGAACGCTGATACTCTTGGGCGAAGCATTTGATCATCCCGGTGAGTGCATATTTGCTGGCCACATAAGCCGAGGCATTGCGCATGGGAGCCTTGCCGAGAATGCCCGGGATCGTAATAAAAAGACCTTTCTTCGCCTCGGCCATTGCTTTGCAGGTCTCACGGGCGAGGAGAAACGCCGCTCGCGTGTTCACGTTCATGACATGTGTGAATTCGGCATCCGTTGTGTCGGAAGCCGGTTTGATAAGACCAATCCCTGCGCAGTGAATGACGATATCGATGGAACCCATATCCGAAATAGCAGAGGCGACAAGTTTCTCTGCCACTCCGGGGGAGGTGAGATCAGCTGCGAAAATGGGAGCGTTCAAGCCGAGGTTTTCGAGTTTTTCCTCAGAGCGTCCGCTGAGAAAAAGCGAGTCTCCACGAGCTGAGAGGCGCCTCGCCAGCTCAGCCCCGACTCCGCTCGACGCGCCAGTAATAAGAATATTTGCCATGCCACTTTTACGCGCCCTGATGCCGTGGCGATGCAATTATTGCGTGAACCTGAGAATTTCCAAAATCTGCGCCCGACCGCCCTCGCCTCCGGTTTGCCGAGGGCGTGAGGACTTCGCCCCATAGGCGACACCGACCTGTATCGCACATCCTGCGCTGATGAAAACTCCGCACCTTGTTGGAAAGCGATGCTTGTTCGGCATTCTGTTGCTGTGCCTCTCCATTGGGCTGTTACCTCATGCGGAGGCAGTCTCACCAAACGAGATCGAGAAGAAGGCGCGGGGCGCTCTGAGCCGTCTTTTCAGGCGCAGCCGGGTGGCCGCCGAGAACGTGGATCGCGCCTATGCGATCCTGGTATTTCCAGAGGCCAAAAAACTCGCTCTGGGAATCGGCGTGGAAACCGCCACAGGTGTTCTTTTCGAAAAATCAAAGCCTATGAGTTTTTACAACCTCACGGGCTTCTCATGGGGGTTGGAGATGGGAATTCAAAAATTCGGGTATGCGATTTTTTTCATGAATGAGGACGCGCTGGACTACCTTTACGACTCCAGAGGATTTGAAATCGGGAGTTCCCCAAGCCTCGTTATTGCCGATGGGATCTTTTCCCACTCGGCAT
>DGXZ01000034.1:13603-13901 GCA_002396485.1 Spartobacteria bacterium UBA5019 | reverse complement strand
AAGCTGCTGATAATAAATGAAAAGAAAATTACCCTCTTGACAACGCTTTTTCAGAGAAGGATTCATTTTCTTTCATTTTTCTGTGAAAAGGAAAGGGGGCCTGTGAAAGGGCGGTTTCGCAATTCACATATTTTTCATGGACTGCATCACGGTGATGCTCGACTCCGACATCCATTGTCGAGGTGGTATCACACCGGCCTGCCAGGAAAAAGGGGCTCCTCCATGCTCCCAGCGGGATACACCGGTGTAGCCACCACCCCCGTGCTGGCAGATACGCCGCTTCGCGGCTGAAAAATGG
>DGXZ01000034.1:7743-13424 GCA_002396485.1 Spartobacteria bacterium UBA5019 | reverse complement strand
ACGCCGCTTCGCGGCTGAAAAATGGGTCATACGAGACGATGACCCTCCCAGATTCACGGTTCGCGCTGCCGCGCGGTGAGAGTGGGGCACGGTAGTCTCGACCGTGAAGCAACCTCAGCGACGAGCGAACGCCCGCCCCCAAAAAATGATTTTGCCAAAGTTCCCCACTTTGTCCCCCGAGCGCCAGACAAGTGCGGCCAAGTAAAATCCGTGCTCATCCCATTGATGAACAAACATGGGGACAATGAACCCTTGCGGAACAGGGTTCTTGGCTACCCCTCGCCGATTTCCGCGCGGAGAGCTTCGGCGATGCGGTCGGCGTGGGTGTCGATGAGTTCCTGTTCGCGGCCTTCGATGAGGAGGCGGACTTTGGGTTCGGTGCCGGAGTAGCGGAGCAGGACGCGGCCTTTGCCGTTGAGTGAGGACTCGGCTTCGGCGAGGAGGGTTTGGATGTGCGGCAGGGTTTCAAGTGGCGGCTTATCTTTGACGCGGAGGTTGCGCTGGGCTTGGGGGTATTTTTTGAGGGCTTTTTTGAGTTCGCTGAGCGGTTTGCCGGTTTCGATCATGACGCGCAGGATCTGGAGGGCGCTGACGATGCCGTCGCCCGTGGTGGCGTAGTCGCGGAAGATCATGTGTCCGCTCTGCTCGCCGCCGACATTGTGTCCATCGCGGAGCATGGCTTCGATGACATAGCGGTCGCCGACCTTGGTGCGGAGGATTTTTCCACCGTGGGCTTCGAGGGTTTCATCGAGGCCGAAGTTGCTCATGATGGTCGAAACCAAAGTGCCGCCTTCGAGGCAGCCGCGCTGGAGGTAATCGACTGCCGCGATGGCCATGATCTCGTCGCCATCGACCAGTTCGCCGTTTTCGTCGCAGAGCAGGACGCGGTCGGCATCGCCGTCGTGAGTGATACCGATGTGCGCCTTGCACTCGCGGGTGAGCTTTTGGATTTGCTCGGGGTGGGTGCTGCCGCAGTGGCTATTGATGTTTGTGCCGTTCGGGTGGTTGTTGATCACGACCAGGTCGGCACCGAGCTCGCGCAGGATGCAGGGGCTGGTTTTGTAGGCGGCGCCGTTTGCGCAATCCAGCGCGATGCGGAGCGACTCGAGTGTGAGATGGCGCGGAAAGCTCTGCTTGGCGAATTCGACATAGCGGCCGAGGGCGTCGTCGATGCGGAGGGCTTTGCCGATTTTCGTGGCGGTGGGTCGGATGTTTTCGATCTCACCACTGAACACGAGATGCTCGATGCGCGCCTCGATTTCGTCGTCGAGTTTGAAGCCGTCGTGCCGGAAGAATTTGATGCCATTGTCCTCGTAGGGATTGTGGGAAGCGGAGAGGACGATGCCGGCATCGGCGCGGAGCGAGCGGGTGATGTAGGCCACGCCGGGCGTCGGGAGGGGACCAATAAGGAGGGCGTCTGCGCCGAGCGAGGTCAGTCCGGCGACGATGGCATTTTCCAGCATGTAACCGGAGAGGCGGGTATCCTTGCCGATGACGACTCTCAAGCGACCGCTGTGCGAGGAGGCCCGGGCTTCCGCAAAGACATGGGCTGCGGCGCGGCCGAGTTTCAGCGCGGTCTCGGCAGTGACGGGTTCGATATTTGCGACGCCGCGAACGCCGTCGGTTCCGAAAAGTTTGCGATTAATACTCATTTTACAAGGCGGTTTACAGGCGATTGAACCTGTGCGGTGGAGGGCTTCAGGACATCAAGCCGCCCCGGATTCCGACTGACGTTCTGCTTGATGAGAAACCAGAGTGCGAAGGCCAGAAGAAGGCTTGTGAGTTTGATTTTCCAATTGTTGAGAAGGATCGCTTTCATACTTTTCGTCTATAAGAAGTTGGCTAAGCCGCTGGCGGAATTTTTCCACACTCAGATTTCGTTCGATTTTGCCGCCGTGACAAATGGAAACCTGCCCGGTCTCTTCGGAGACCACGAGTGAAACGGCATCCGATTCGTCACCTAGACCAAGCCCGGCGCGGTGGCGCAGGCCGAGGTTCCGGTCGAGATCCTCGCGCTGGGAGAGGGGAAAAATACACGCAGCCGCCACGATGCGATCGCTGCTGACGATCATGCCGCCATCGTGAAGAACGGTCTTGGGATGAAATATGGTGAGGGCGAGTTCTTTTGAAAACTTTGCGTCCAGCGCGACGCCGGTTTCCACGATCGTTTTGAGACTGATCTCGCGCTCGATAGCGATGAGAGCGCCAAAGCCTTTGCTGGAAAGTTCGAAAACGGCATCCGTGATGAGCTCGATGGTCTCGGACTCCTGAGAGGCCGAGGTAAAAAAACGGTGGCTGCCGAGTTCCGTGAGCGCGCGGCGCAATTCGGGCTGGAAAATGACGACCAGCGCGATGGCCAAAAATACGGAAATGCTCCGCAGTAGCCAGCCGATGACCTCCAAGTTCAGCAACTGGGACACCAGCGTGAGGGTGAGAAAAACCAGCGCCAGACCCAGTAAAATCCGGGCCCCGTGAGTTCCTCGCAGGTAGAGGTAAATGTAGTAGATGACCGCCGCAAGGATCACGATCTCGATGCCGGAGGTCCACTGCTCCTGCAAAAAAGCCACGGCCTGCTCAAACATCGCCCAATATCGCCTCGGTCATCCGAAGCGCCTCCGTGTGGGGTTTGACGTCGTGGACTCGCAGGATGCGGGCACCGCGCTCGCGGCAGAGCGAGGTGAGAGCCACGCCTGGCCAGAATCGGTCATCCATCGCAGATGATCCCGCAAGCCAGCCGAGAAAGGATTTGCGGGAGACTCCGACGAGGAGTGGACGCGCAAACTCTAGAAAAGCGGAAAGCTCCGCCAGCAGCCTGCGATTGTGCTCGGGCGTTTTTCCAAATCCAATTCCTGGGTCGAGTGCGATGCGCATCGGGTCAATGCCGCACGCTACCGAGCGCGCGAGGGCCTGTCGAAAAAAATTCCCCACTTCTTCGACGACATCATCGTATGTCGGGGCGACTTGCATCGTGCGCGGTTGGCCCTGCATGTGCATGATGACTATTCCTACCTTTGACGACGCCGCGAGTGTCGGCATATCGGGGTCCCCACGCAGACCAGTGACATCGTTGATGATGTCCGCACCGGCATCCAACGCCGCCCGGGCCACAGAAGCCTTGGAGGTGTCGATGGAGAGCAGGACCTGACTTTCGCGTCGCAGGGATTGAATGATCGGCAGCACGCGCCGGATTTCCTCATCCGCCTCGACGCTCTGCGCGCCGGGACGCGTGGACTCGCCGCCAATATCGAGGATTTCGGCGCCCTCGGCCACCATTTGCAGACCGTGAGCCAAGGCGGCCTGGGGATCCAAAAACGAACCGCCATCCGAGAAGGAGTCCGGCGTGGCGTTGATGATGCCCATCACCCGTGCGCGATTCGAGAGGTCGATTTCGCGATCGCGGATTTTCCAGATCACTTTTTGAGGCGGATGGAGGCGGAGCGGCCGTGGGCGTCGAGGCCCTCGATGGCGCTAAAGGTTTCAATATGCGGCAGGGAGGCGCGTAAAGAGTCCTCGTCAAACATGACAACGCTTGTGCGGCGCTGGAACTGGTCCGCTGTGAGGCCGGCGAAGGACCGGCCCGCCCCGCCCGTTGGAAGCTCGTGACTCGGACCCGCCAAAAAGTCGCCTCCGACAACTGGCGACAGGCCGCCGAGAAAGATCGCGCCCGAAGTGCGGAGTTGGAGGGCAATTTCGCCTGGTGCCTCGGTGGCGATGGCGACATGTTCGGAGGCGTATTCATTCGCGATACGAATGGCGGCCTCCATGTCCTCAACGAGGATGAACTTGGTATTTTTGAGCGCCTTGGCGAGTTCGGCGGGACGCTTCGAAAGCTTCGTCTGTCGCTCAACGGCCTTTTCCACGCCGGTAAGAATTTTTTCCGAATCCGTGACCAGAATCGCCTGGCTGCCATGGCCATGCTCGGCCTGCGCCAGAAGATCGGCGGCGACCCAGTCGGGCTTGGCTGACTTGTCGGCGATCACAAGCACCTCGCTCGGGCCGGGCAAGAGGTCGATGGCGACTTTGCCGAAGACCTGGCGCTTGGCTTCCACGACATAGGAATTGCCCGGGCCGAAAATTTTCTGCACGGGAAGAATCGTCTTCGTGCCATGCGCCAGTGCGGCGATGGCTTGCGCTCCGCCGACACGATAAATCTCGGTCGCGCCGCAGCGGGAAAGGGCGGCCAGCAAGGCGGGATGCACCTTGCCATCAGGCCCGGAGGGAGTCACCGCGACGATCTCAGGCACGCCTGCGGCCTCGGCGAGTGTGCAGGTCATCACAGCGGTGGACACCAGCGGCGCCGTGCCGCCGGGAATATAAATGCCGACGCGTTGGAAGGGATCGAAACGCTCACCGGTGATCGCGCCCTGCCGGTTTTTCATAAACCAGCTCTTGCGCAGGCTGCGCTTGGCAAACGCCCTCACATTCGAGCGCGCGGCGTCGATCGCCTTGCGTGTTTCCGCCGGAAGCGCATTGCAAGCCTCGGAAATCTCCAAGGGAGTTACGGGAATCTGATAGGGCGCGAGATCCGGACCGCCGAATTTCTTGGTGTAGCGGAGCAGCGCCTCGTCGCCTTCCTTGGCGACCGCGCCGAGGATTTCCTCCACGGTTGCACGAACGGTGGGATCCGCTTCGTAGGAGCGTTTCAGCGATTCAATGCCGCGCCTGTAGGCTTTGTCTTTCGGACGGAGGATTTGCACCGGGCGAGAGTTATTTGAGGTAGGCCAAGACAAAGGCGGTGATGAAAATATTCACCAAGGCCAGTTCGAAAAAGAAATACCAACCGAGCTTCATCAGTTGGTCATAGCGGAAACGGGGAACCGTCCAACGCACCCAGATGAAGAGCACCAAGAGCGCGCTCACCTTGGCAAAAAACACGCCGATGTTGATGAGACCGAAAATGACGCCTGGCAGACCCGGCATCGAGCCATCGGGGATCATCGGCAGGCTCCAGCCACCCAGAAAGAGTGTCACGATCACGCCCGAACCCGCGATCATTGCCGCATATTCACCGAGGAAGAAGAGCGCGAAACCCATGCCGGAATACTCGGTGTGGTAGCCGCCGACGAGTTCCTGCTCGGCCTCGGGAAGATCGAACGGCGCGCGGTTGGTCTCCGCAAACATTGCGATCAGGAAAATAATGAACGAAATCAACATCGGAATCCAGATGAGCAGACGGGACAAGGAAAAGCCGTTCACGAAGGTGTCCAACACAGCCTTGAAATCACCCGAGAGCAGGACTTCCCAAGTGAGCCCCTTGGCCCAGAAGGGGGCCACCATCCAGCCATTTTCGCGCTGCCAGTTCACGATGTCGGGCATGTTCAACGTGCCACAGAGCATGAAAACCGGGATCACTGAAAGCCCGAGCGCCAGCTCGTAGGAGATCATCTGCGAAGTGGAGCGGATGCCGCCGAGGAAGGGGTATTTTGAGTTCGAGGCCCAGCCCGCGAGCACGATGCCGTAAACACCCAGGGAGGAAACGGCGAAGACATAAAGCACGCCGATATTGATGTCCGCAATCACCATCGGAACTCCAAAAAGCGAGCTTCCAAAGGGCAATACCGCCAACACCAGAATCGCAGGCACCATCGCCAGCTTCGGCGCGATGTAGTAGTAAAATTTGTTCACCTCGTGGGGGATGAAATTTTCCTTCAAGAGAAGCTTCAGCGCATCGGCGATCGGCT
>DGXZ01000034.1:7078-7564 GCA_002396485.1 Spartobacteria bacterium UBA5019 | reverse complement strand
GCTTCAGCGCATCGGCGATCGGCTGGCCAAGGCCAAGAATCCGGATTTTCGTGAGCGGAATGCCGGTGCGATTCGGTCCAACGCGGTCTTGGATCCACGCGCAGATTTTACGCTCGGCGTAAACCGTGTAGGAAACCAAACCCAGAATCAGGCCGAGCAGGCCGAGCGTTTTCGCCAGAGAGGTCCACACCAGGAACGGCTCGGGCTTCATGAGAAAATTCAGAATCTCCATATATAACAGGGTTTCGATTTACTCCGATGCGCTCCGCCTGTCGAGCGGCAAGGCGAAAAAGTCGCGCGCCTGCTCCCTTGTTTTTTTCAGCGAAATGAAGAATATCGCCGCCTAACGAGATATGGATTCATCGGCTTTTGTTTTAACCAGCGAGCAACGCAAACAAATCGATGCCGTCTTGCTCTCCTTCAGCGCCAAGGACATCAAAAAGGGACAAGCCCTCTTCAGGCGGGGAGATGTGAGTGATTTATCGT
>DGXZ01000034.1:5384-6896 GCA_002396485.1 Spartobacteria bacterium UBA5019 | reverse complement strand
GATTTATCGTGGGATGATTCATGCGAAAAAATTTCAACCCAAGTCTACGGGGGGTCGATTTACTCGATTGAAGTCTTTTTTCAAAAAAATCAACTCCTGCTATACTGCACTTGCCCGGTGCACAGACTTTGCAAGCACCTCGCGGCCACATTATTTAAGGCGCTGGAAGTGTCTGTCGCCGAAGAGGCCCCAATCATGGATATAGGCTCGGACACCCTCTACGGGGCCCTTGCCCATAAACTTCCGGCAAAACTACCCCGCGCGGTCCAGCGGTTTTTAAGAGATGCGGAGGTTTGGTGGGCGAAAAAATTACCCCGGATCAATCTCAGTGACCTCAAAAACGCCGTCGGAGACCCGGCTTTCTGGCGCATGGGCGATATCGAGATTTTCCCATTGGAGAATCCACCGGCCAACGCCGCAGAGTATTTTGCCTATCTGGCCGCCGCCATTAAATCCCAGCAAATCAAGCTTCCGGAACCGCTTTCGGGAGCTGTTGACGCCGCAGTGTGGGCGCGTTTGGAAGAAGGGTGGAAGCGCGCGAAAGAGGTGAGAAAATGGAAGACCACCTTTGACAAATGGGATGGCTCCGATGGGAGTGCCCTCCCGCCGGATGTGGAATTCCGCCTTATGCTTCTGCTCGGCTCGGCAGTCATTCAGGCGCGCGAATCTGGCAGCTCGGAATTTGGCAAAACCTCGATGAAATTCGTCAACCAATTCATCGAGAAATCCTATCAATCGCGCAATGCACCCCTGCTGAGCCTCGGTTCCACCTTGGTTCTCCAGGCCGGAAAAGATGACTACGGAACCATCTCAAACCTCGAAATCCGCGGAATGCGTCCCAGCCTTTCCAAAAGCCTCACCCAACTCGGCACCAGCAAGGATTTCTTCAATAGACATGTCGTGGGGGAAGACGGCCAGCCGGTGCGGTTTTTCGACCAGCCTCTGCGTTGGGAGCTCAGAGCTCCGGAAGGCACGGGGCATGATTACGCGCTCCTGCTGCTGGATGCGGACGGCAAGATGCCACCTCCCCCGGTCGCCATTCTTTCCGGCAGGCCGCTTCAATACGTGACGAGCACCGCAGTCTACCCCATCGCCGTTTGGCCTTTTGGAGAGGAAAGCCCGCAGTGGCCACTCGTGATTCCGTCGCAAGCGATGGAGTCCCGCGAGGGCATGGGCGCGCTCGCCACGCTGCGCATTCCCGTGCCTTCGCACATGGAGAAAAAAGTTCAGCGCATCGCGGCCACGGTGATTATCCAGTGCAGGATTTACCGCTACCACGGGGGCACGGCAGATTTTTTCCAACTCAACGCTCAGACGGATTTTCAAGGCTATGAAAAACCGTTGGTCTGGAGTGGAACGAACTGGTGGGATCGCAACTCTTGGGACTTCCAGCCCAAGTTGGCGGTTGATGCGCTGATCCAGTTCGACAAATCCGCCATGGGTCCCGCCGCCGAGTGGCTCCGCTCGATTCCCCTCAAGCAGGCCATGCATGCCGGAAACCGGATATGGCTC
>DGXZ01000034.1:4850-5216 GCA_002396485.1 Spartobacteria bacterium UBA5019 | reverse complement strand
GCATGCCGGAAACCGGATATGGCTCGAGCAGCGCATGTCCGGCAAGGAGTGGCCGGACCAATTCATCGCATGGCTCGAGCGGCGCCCGGTGGGTTGCGTCGTGGAACTGGATGCCCAGCTCGCGAGCCTGCGCGACGGCAAAGTCGCCGGCCATGTGCAGATCGACATCGAGGACTCCAAGGACGGCATCGACTGGTTCGATCTCAGCGTGGCCCTGCATGTGGATGACAGCACCCTCACCCAGGAGGAAATCAACCTCCTCCTCAAAGCCAAGGGCAAATGGGTGCGCCTTGAAGGCAAAGGCTGGCGGAAACTCGAATACCAACTCACTGAGGAACAACTCAAGGAACTCGCCGACCTCGGCCT
>DGXZ01000034.1:4399-4681 GCA_002396485.1 Spartobacteria bacterium UBA5019 | reverse complement strand
TCAAGGAACTCGCCGACCTCGGCCTCTCGGTGAACGATTTCAGCAACGAAAAGCAACGCCTCCACGCGCTTCAGCTCTCCGGCCTCACCAAAAAAACCACCTCACTTCTCGGCGCCGAGCGCATCGCCCAGGTCCGCCGCCGCGTGGAGGAAATCCAGACGCGCGTCACGCCGCCGGCACCCGATGCCATTACCGCCACCCTCCGCCCCTATCAACTCGACGGCTTCCACTTTCTCGCCTACCTCACGGCAAACAATTTCGGCGGCGTGCTGGCCGACGACA
>DGXZ01000034.1:0-4225 GCA_002396485.1 Spartobacteria bacterium UBA5019 | reverse complement strand
GCGTGCTGGCCGACGACATGGGCCTTGGGAAAACCCTGCAGGCCCTCTCCTGGATCGCCTGGCTGCGAAAGGAAGGCAAAATCACCGATCCCGTGCTCGTCATCTGTCCCAAATCCGTTCAGGACAACTGGGCCAACGAATGCGGCAAATTTTTTCCAGAACTCAAAGTCGATGTCTGGAACCGCGCTTCGGCTGGAAAAACCAGCCTCGACGGGTCGGTGGATCTGCTCGTGATCCACTATCCGCAACTCCGCTCCCACGAGGAGGCCCTTCGCGCGGTCTCTTGGGGAGCAGTGATCCTCGACGAGGCCCAGGCCATCAAAAATCCCACTTCGCAAAACGCAAAAGCCGCCTGCGCGCTGCCATCGAAATATCGTCTCGCGCTGAGTGGAACCCCGATCGAGAACCGCCTGCTCGACCTCTGGTCGATCTTCGCCTTCGCCATGCCTGGCGCCCTTGGGAACCGCACAGCTTTCACCAAGCAGTTCGACAAAAAAGACGATCCCTTCGCGCGCCGCCGTCTCGCCGCACGCACCCGGCCGTTCCTGCTGCGCCGCACGAAAAATGAAGTCGCCCGGGATTTGCCCGACCGCGTGGAGGAGGATCTCGTCGTGGAATTCGAAGGCGTGCAATCCACCCTCTACAAGGCCGAGATCAAGCGCGCCCGCGCCCAGTTGCTCAAAATCGAAACCTCAAAGCAGCTCGATAAAATGAGGTTCAACATCCTCACCAGCCTTCTGCGCTTGCGCCAGATCTGCTGCCACCCGCGCCTGCTCGGTCTCGAGGATACCAAGAAAAAGAAATCCACCGACACCACCGAGGACAGCGCCAAACTTTCCGCGCTTCTCGAACTCCTCGAGCCCCTCATGGAAGAGGGCCAGAAGGTTCTCGTCTTCTCCCAGTTCGTGGAAATGCTCGAAATCATCGAGTCCGAGATCACGGCCAGAGAGTGGACGACATTCAAACTCACCGGCTCCACCGACGACCGCGGCCCGCTCGTGGATTCCTTCCAGAAACACGAAGGCTCCGCCGTTTTTCTCATCAGCCTCAAAGCCGGCGGCTCCGGCCTCAACCTCACCGCCGCCAGCTATGTCGTGCTCTTCGATCCGTGGTGGAACCCCGCCGTCGAAGCCCAGGCCATCGACCGCACCCACCGCATCGGCCAAAAACAAACCGTCTTCGCCTACCGACTCATCATCAAAGGCACGATCGAGGAAAAAATTCGCCTCCTCCAAAAGAAAAAAGGCGCCCTCGCCAACGACATCCTCGGCGAGGAAAACTTCGCCCGCGCCCTCACGCTCGACGATTTCAACTTCCTCTTCAGCGACTCGGGAGAGGAATAGCCGCGTCGCGCCTCTTTGTCGCAACGGAAGGTGAAGGCCCCGTAGCATGACCTGCATCCGCTCGGGATGTTTGAGTCAAACTTATGATTACACATTCCACAAAAAACCGAGCATACACGCTCGCCGCACTACTCTGCGCAGGTCTTCTTGTATTAGCCTCGCTGAACTATTCCGAAGCAGCCCAGGCGCCGCCCACACCCACCGGGCCATCGGTTCTCATCCTCTACGACAACGACGCGCCCTACGGTTGGCTGGGGTCGATCTACACGCTCAAGCTCAAGAATCTCCTCGCCCACTTTGATGCGCGGGTCGTTTCCAAGCCTCTTGCGGATTATCAAACAAACGATCTGGCCGCGTACGATGCCACATTTTATCTCGGCTCGGTCTGGCGCTCCAGCCCGATGCCCGGGACCATGACGGCGGACTTGGATGCGAACACCAAGCCGTTCGTGTGGATGGGCGTCAACCTCTGGTGCTACGCGTGGGACACAGCGACATACGCTTGGAGACAGAATTTCAATACGCGCTACGGCATCCAGGTCGCCTACTACTCTGGAGAAAACCACCCGAAGGTTCTCTACAAAAATACCGAGCTGAAAAAAGACATCTTCGATCCCGGCGTAACCCGTCTCGTAGTCACGGATGCCAGCAAGGTCGCCGTGCGGGCGGAGTGCTTCGACTCCGGTGGACAGAAATGGCCATACATCACCCAGAGCGGAAATTTCTGGTTCGTAGCCGATATGCCGATCGTCTCAACAAGTTTTGAAAACCGCTCGCTTGCGTTTGAAGATCTTTTGCATGATATGCTCGGGATTTTTCACCAGGAAAACCACCGCGCCTATTTCCGCATCGAGGATGTCGGGCCGGATTGCGATCTGGCCGTTCTCCGCAAAATACGTGAGGCCGTCGACCCTCTCAATGTGCCATTTACTATTGCCCTCATTCCCGAGTATCGAGACTGGGCGGGCATTTATAACCAAGGCAAAAGCGACACCATCAGCATCACCGCAGGCTCTCCTTTCACTCAGGAAATAAAGCTCTGGGTCGGTGTAGGCGGACAGGTTCTACAACACGGCACCACCCACCAAATGGACGGCGTGCAAAATCCCTACTCCGGCGTGAGTGCGGAGGACTACGAGTTTTACCGCGTCACAGCCGATGCCGCTGGTAACATAACACTCATCGGTCCCGCCCCGGGAGATTCCGATGCGTGGGCACGCGAGCGCGTCACGCGCGGCATGAAGCTGCTTGAAAATGCAGGCCTCAAGCCAACGGGTTGGCTCACGCCCCACTACCTGGCCTCGGCGGTGGATTACCAAGTCTTCGCCAGCCTTTTTCCATTCGCCTGCGATCGCGCGATTTTTTACTTCCCGGATGGAGTGGGCAATATGCAAGCCACAGAGTTGAACGCGCCTTTCATCTACCGCGACAGTTATGGACTCAAGCGCATCCCGGAATCCGTTGGCTACATTGATCCTTGGGGATGGTATGAAATCCAAGCCCCGACGCTCCCGCAAGACATCATCCAACGAGCCAAGGCGCTCAAAGTCGTCCGCGACGGCTGGGCCGGATTCTACTTCCATTGGTATATTGATCCAGCCTACCTCATCGAAACGGTGAAAGGCCTCCAAGGCTTGGGCTATGAATTCGTCCCGCTGACAGGCGACCTCAATTAAACCCACCGCAACAAATCGCCGTCGCCGCCCACCTTGGCGGCGGCGGCGATTTGCTCTGGCCCTGGCTTTTGCTCTCGATCCTCATCGAGATCTTGTGCAAAGCTCAGGTTGCCTTTTCGGAAGACTATCCGATGAAATCCATCCTATTCCTTCTCGCCGCGATCTGCGTGCTGCCCTGCCTCGCCGCCCCGTTTGATCAGACTCTTGAGGCTGGCGGTTTTTCTGTCCACATCACTTCGCCAAACACGCCCGGAAAAAATGCGATCACCCTCCAGCCAAAAGGACTGAAATCCGTGAACGACCCCGTGACTTTGGGCGTGGAGGAGATGATCGCCAGCGCCTTACTCGAAGATGCGGATAGTGACAACTCGCCCGAGGTTTTCCTGATTCTTACCAACCCCGGCAGCGGCTCCCACGGCAAGGTTCTCGCATTTTCCACAAACGGTAAAAAAGCCCTCACCCCGATCGTGATCGACGATCCAGCTCCAAAATACCTCGAGGGCTACATGGGGCATGATGAATTCACTGTGATGGAAAACACATTGGTCCGACGCTTCCCAATTTACAAAACAGGCGACACCAACGCCTCGCCCACTGGGGGATGGAGGCAGTTCCAATACAAGCTCAAGCCCGGCGAGGCGGCTTGGCATTTTCGCATCGACCGCATCGAGACATTCTAAAAAAAGTCCGCTCTCTCCATGGCAAGCCCGACCAATCATTTTCTTCCCATAGCCGCCTTGCTGATTCTCACCCTCACGGGTGGCTGCTCGCGGAGCATTTCTTCCGCAAACTTGGAAAAAAACACCCGAGCCACGCGCGGCAATATGGCCCCGGCATCCCTGGCTGGCTGCCAGTTGAAGTATAGCGACAACCATGGCCGCAATATTTACACATTCTTTCCAGACGGTCGTTACCGCTTCGCCTGGCTCTCACAAAATGAATCGCTCGCCGACAGCCGGGAGGGGCGATTCCATTATTCAACCACGAAAACAAACGAGGCCCTGATCCGCTTTGAGAACGATCCGCAAATCACGCTGCGATTCACCAAGCCTGGCTTGGCGACTGGAACGATCCAAGGTGATTTGCGCATCTATGAATTTTATATAGTCCCCTGGGATGCCAAGTGACCCTCCGCTGCTCAGTAACAATTTTTTGAATTTTACTCCCAAGCATTTTGTTTAAGGTATCACGCAAAAATAACTGTCG
>DGXZ01000062.1:88653-89177 GCA_002396485.1 Spartobacteria bacterium UBA5019 | reverse complement strand
GATCAGTTTTCGGGGAGCACTCCACCATAAAAAAGACCTCGATTCGCTTTTTACATCGGTGGTGACTGCTCGGGAGATTGCCTGGCTCCACAAAAAAAGGTCGTCTGCATCTTGCATTGCCGTCACTGGAGTTCGTCGAGCGGGCGATCCGGCATCACGGCTTGCAGGAACTGCCTCTCACTCGCGAAGTTTCCATGGCAAGCGTCTCGCTGCGGGATCTTCACAACGTTCCCTTCGACCGAATTCTGGTGGCAGTGGCTCTTAAACACAGATGCCGACTCGTAACCAAAGACACAAAAATCTCGCCTTACCCCGGACTGGTGACAATTTAGTAAATCGGAATGGGCGTACGAAAAATTTCACTATGAAAAAAAACATCCTCTTGTTGTTATGTGTGGCACTCGGGTCCGCTCTTTCGCTTCCCGCTCGTGCCGATGTCAAGCCGGTTCTTTTGGTTCTCACGAGTCATGGAGAGTTGGGCGACACCGGAAAACAAACCGGTTTTTTCCTTTCGGAACTCACTC
>DGXZ01000062.1:76218-88453 GCA_002396485.1 Spartobacteria bacterium UBA5019 | reverse complement strand
ATCCGCTTGAGGTCTTTGAAAAAGCGGGACTCGCGGTGGAAATGGCTTCGATCAAAGGCGGCGAGCCTCCGGTGGATGGTCTGGATTTGAAGGACGCCGTGAATGCCCGCTATTGGAACGATCCCGCATTTCGCGCAAAATTGTCTGCGACAAAGAAACTCTCCTCGCTCGATCCAAAAGGGTTCTCGGCTGTGTTTTTCGCCGGAGGGCATGGAACGATGTGGGATTTTGCGGATGATGAAGCGGTTCAAAAGACGATTCGGGAAATTTATGAAGCCGGCTTGCCGGTTGGCGCTGTCTGTCACGGGCCGGTCGCCTTGGTGAATGTGAAACTCTCGAACGGCACATTTCTTGTTGCTGGAAAAGATGTGGCCGCCTTCACGAACGCCGAGGAGGAGAAGGTCGGTCTCACGAAAGTTGTTCCTTTTCTGCTGGCGTCGAAGTTGGAGGAGCGGGGGGCAAAACACCTTCCGGCTCCTGATTTCCAGAAGCAGGTGGTGGCCAGCGGCACGCTCGTAACCGGCCAAAATCCGGCATCCGCCGCCGGCGTTGCACAAAAAATGGTGGAGTTGCTCAAGGTTTCACCAAACTCGCCGTAGTTTCTAGCCGCTATCCTGGAGATCCTTCCAGAGACTTCGCCCAACGGCCCAACCGCAAGGCTGCGTCGCTTTACCAAGATCACCCCACGGCACCTCGCTTTTGCCGTTCTTACAGTGTCACTATATGAAAGCGACACTTGCTCGATCCGGCGTGGCTGCGGCACTGGTTTTTCTGCTAGCCGGGTCTCTTGCCATCACCCCAGCGCAGGCTGCGGGGGAGGTTCTCGTTCTTTTTTACGATCGCGATGGCGGTGTGCTGACGCCAGAGGAGATGAGGGCGACATCGAACAATGGCGAGGCAGGCTATGACAACGATTACCTGGTCGATCCCACCACCCTGCAGGCCGTCCAGCGCGGACCTTTGGTGGAAGCTACCGGGCAGGGTTTCACCTTCAGCGTTCCGGATTCTCCCGTGGGACTGGCTCTGAACTGGCCCACCTTGCCGCTTGGTTATGGTTTGGTCATCGTGGACAAAAACGGCGCCGGTTACAGTGGGGGTGAGACGATCAATTTCAGCTACCAGGCGGCCTATGATATTCGTCGTCGTTTGGCTTCCGCCTTGGCCGCGCGGCCGGACTATGTGCCATCTGCGAAATTCAACGACGCCTACACTGAGGCGCAGGCCATTCTCGACGCCATTCCGCTCAGGGCGACAGAGCCGGTGAAAGGCCGTGCGGGTCAACTCGCCTTGGACCTCTTTGCCGTGGCCTACGATGCCTTGCTCGCCGAACACGGTCCGCAACGGGCGATCGCCCAGGCGTCGGCGGGCCTGCCATGTCTCGGGGCCACTATCGAATCCACAACGAACTATCCGGCGGTTCTGGACCTGGCTGCCAGCCTCACAAAGCCCTACGGATGGGTCCGGTTGGTTTTCCCGGCCTCCGCGCGTCCTGCGGATTGGGCGCCGCTGGTTTCCTATGCGAAAACCAAAGGCCTGAAAATTCTCGGCCAGCCCGTGCGCGCCGAGGACGAGCCGTTGCTATCCCGCGAGCAATACCGGCAGCGTTTCCGGGATTTCGTCGCCGCTTTTCCGGAGATCGACGCATGGGAGGCGGGCGACCAAGCTAACGGGGCATGGCACAGCACAGGCATGGCTGCGAAGTTGGCGGATGCGGTGGCCGAGATTGAAGCGCTCGCTCCCGGCCGTCTGCTGGTGCTCAACCTCCTGCACCAAATCAATACCGAGGCGCCGGAGTTCTCGATGTTCACCTGGATCGCGTCCAACCTTTCGCCAACGCTGCGTGCCAAGTTCGACTTCGTGCTCCTGTCTCTTTACCCGGGCCAATCTCCCGTCGGCATGTTTTACGAGCAACTCATGGAAAGGACCCGCGCTGCTTTTCCCGGCAAGAAGATCGGGCTCGGAGAGATCGGCTACGGCGCTCCGGGCGAACAGCTTTGGTGGTGTTACGACGAGGTTGACCCAGCCGGCGCGGCGCGCCGCGCAGTGGCGGCGCAGTATTATCCTGCCATGTTCGATTTCGCAGGAAGCACAGGTGGCGGATTCTGGTGGAATTTCGCCGGGGAATTCCCTGGCGACCCCGCCCTGCAAGCAACGCTATCCGGCCTACGCGACCGGCTGGTAGCCGGTATCGGGCAGCCGAGCCCCGCGCGCAACGGATCTTGGTATGCACTCGCCACGACTCGGAATCGCGCGACTTGGAAAGACCTCTACCAGCAAGTGGCCGTGCGGCCCTACACCAACTACACCGCTGGCACCTGGGCCAAGGGAACGGGCGCCGTGGCCCTGCAAATTTGGGGCGATCCCGCGTGGACCAAGTTGTTGGCCTCCGTGCGTTGCGACGGCAACCTCGATTGGAAAAAAGTTGCTGCCCCGGTCTTCAACTCCGGGAACCGTTCGCGCGTGTGGATCACGTTTGACAATGCTTTTGACCGGTCGGCCGGAACGCTGCTTCTCGATGATGCCTGGTTTCGCCGCCAAGGCACGACAACCAACCTCCTGCACAATCCCGGCTTCGAGCTGGGCGGCACGGTTTGGACGACCACGGATCCTGCCGTATTCCGCATCACCGACCATTGATGCCTGAGATGCAGCGCCGCAAGGTGCGACAGTTCATTGAGCTCAAAAAAACTTGGCGCGGCTTGCGACTGCTTTTGTTCAGCCAACGCGATTTTTATGAACGGGCTTGAATGCCAACCCAACGCGCGCTTGCAAAGACACTGTGCGGTTTCCATGATGTATGGCTTATGGATGCCATAATCGACCTGCTTCAGAAGAACGCCCTCATGCCGCGCGATGAGATGGCGCGTTTGCTTAATATGACCACTGCCGAGGTCGAGGCGGCCATAGCCAAGCTTGAGGCGGATGGCATCATTCTTGGTTACCAGCCCGTGTTGAACCGCGAAAAGTGGCACACCGACAAGGTCACGGCGGTGATCGAGGTGAAAATAACTCCTGAGCGTGATGGAGGCTTCGACCGCATCGCCTCGCGCATTGCGCGGTTCCCGGAGGTGCAGAGCTGCTACCTCGTGAGCGGTGGCTATGATCTGCTCATTCTGGTCGAGGCTCCGAATCTTCGCGCCGCCGCTGCGTTCGTCTCCGAGCGGCTCAGCACGATCGATGCGGTGCAGTCCACCGCCACGCACTTCCGCCTGAAAACCTACAAGGAAAATGGCACCTCCTACACCTTCGAGGCGAGCTCCGAGCGTCTCTCCGTCACGCCGTGAGCATCACCATTGCAGACCACATCCGCGACATCCCTCGCTCGGGAATCCGCGACTTTTTTGAAATCGTGCAGTCGATGGATGATGTCATCTCGCTGGGCATCGGCGAGCCGGACTTCGCCACGCCATGGCACATCCGCGAGGCGGCCATTTACGCTCTGGAGCGCGGTCGCACTGGCTACACCTCGAACCTCGGCCTGCCACGCCTGCGCCGCAGTATTTCCGATTACATCAACAAACATTTCGCCATCCGCTACGAACCGCTCTCCGAGATTCTTGTCTCCGTGGGCGTCTCCGAGGCGATCGATCTCGCGCTCCGCGCCTTGCTGAATGCCGGCGACGAGGTGATCTATCACGAGCCCTGCTATGTGTCCTACGCGCCTACGATCACGATGGCGCATGGCGTTCCCGTGCCCGTCCGCACCCGCGCGGAGGATGGATTTTCCCTGCGCGCCGAGGATTTGGAGAAGGTCATCACGCCCCGCTCCCGCGCTCTCATGTTGAATTTCCCGACGAATCCGACCGGCGCCACGATGGAGCCTGCGGAACTCGAAAAAATCGCCGCCGTCTGCATTCGTCACAATCTCGTTGTCCTCTCGGATGAAATCTACAGCGAGCTGACCTACGAAGGTGCCAAGCACACCAGCATTGCTGTTTTTCCTGGAATGAAAGAACGCACGGTCTTTCTCCACGGTCTCTCCAAGGCATTTGCCATGACCGGTTGGCGCATCGGTTTCGCCTGCGCGCCGGCCCCGCTCATTGAGGCCATGATGAAAATCCACCAATACTCGATCCTGTGTGCATCGATCATGGGACAGGATGCCGCCATCGAAGCCCTCGACCGCGGCGAACACAGCGTCGCGCAGATGCGCCGCGAATACGAGATGCGCCGGAATTTCATCGTCTCCGCCCTCAACGAAATGGGCCTCGAATGCCGCTGCCCGCGCGGATCGTTCTATGTCTTCCCGAAAATCACGTCCACCGGCCTCTCCAGCCGCGACTTCTCCATGCGATTGCTGCAAGAAAAGAAAGTCGCCGTCGTTCCGGGTCCCGCCTTCGGCGCAGGAGGGGAGGGGCATGTGCGCTGCAGCTTCGCAACCGCTCTGCCGCAAATCAAAATCGCCATGCAGCGCATGGCGGAGTTCGTTGGAGAGCTGAAGCGGGAATCCGCAATGGTGAGTTAATAAAGCCGCTCACACTTCTGGCAATGCCTGCTGAAAAGTGTCGTTCGAATTTTATTGCTTCAAAAAAACAGACATTCGACCAATTTACGTTCATGATTCCGGCCACTTCATCTTCCTCAACCAATTCCGGCTTATTCGTGCTTCTCAAAAATTAGGGTCTCAAGACCCACAACCTTCCGCCGCTTGACTTATGGCCCGCAAAGCATCCAGCAAACCCGATTCCACCAGCACCGCCACCATCGGCTTCGAGGCCAAGCTCTGGCTCACCGCCGACAAGCTGCGTAACAACATGGACGCGGCGGAATACAAGCACGTCGTCCTCGGCCTCATCTTCCTCAAATACATCTCCGACACCTTTGAGGAACACCGCGCCAAGCTCCTCGCCGGTGAGGGCGACTACGCCGGGGCCAATGCCGAAGACCCGGATGAATACAAAGCCGAGAACGTCTTCTGGGTGCCTGCCGATGCCCGCTGGTCCCACCTCCAGGGGTCGGCCAAGCAACCCACCATCGGCAAGACCGTGGACGACGCCATGGTCGCCATCGAGCGCGACAACCCGCGCCTCAAAGGCGTCCTCCCGAAAGACTACGCCCGCCCCGGCCTCGACAAGCAGCGCCTCGGCGAACTTATTGATTTGATCGCGACGATTGACCTCATCGCGTCAAATCAACCCTCATCCCCAACCCTTCTCCCAACGGGAGAAGGGAGCAAAGAATCTGAACTCCCCTCTACCTCTGGGAGAGGGGCCGGGGGTGAGGGCAGACCGACTCATCGGTCTGTAGATTTGCTCGGCCGCGTCTACGAATATTTCCTCGGCCGCTTCGCCAGCGCGGAGGGCAAGCGCGGCGGCGAGTTCTACACCCCGCAGTGCGTGGATCGGGTGCTCGTCGAAATGATCGCGCCCTACAAAGGCCGCATCTACGACCCCTGCAATGGCTCCGGTGGACTCTTCGTGCAGAGCGAGAAGTTCATCGAAGCCCACGGCGGCAAGCGCGGCGACATCGCCATCTACGGGCAGGAAAGCAACCCCACGACGTGGAAGCTGGCGGTGATGAACCTCGCCATCCGAGGCATCGAGGGCGACCTTGGCAAGCAGGCTGCCGACACCTTCCGCAACGATCTCCATCCCGACCTCAAGGCCAACTACATCCTCGCGAACTTCCCCTTCAACGTCAGCGACTACTTCCGCAAGGACGACGATGTCCGCTGGAAATACGGCCTGCCTCCCAAGGGCAATGCCAACTTCGCGTGGATCCAGCACATCGTCCACCACATGGCGCCGGACGGCATGGCCGGCTTCGTCTCCGCGAATGGAGCGATGTCCTCCAACCAGTCCGGCGAAGGCGAAATCCGCCGCGCCCTCATCGAGGCCGACCTCGTGGACTGCATGGTCGCCCTGCCCGGCCAGCTCTTCTACAGCACGCAGATACCCGTCTGCCTCTGGTTTATTTCCCGCGACAAATCAGGCGGGAAACCCTCAACCCGGCCTGTCGGCCACCCTTCTCCCAGTGGGAGAAGGGACGGGGATGATGGTAAACAGCTCCGCGACCGGAGGGGCGAGACGCTGTTTATCGACGCCCGCAAACTCGGCACCCTCATCGACCGCGTCCACCGCGAGCTGACCGACGCCGACCTGGAGAAAATCACCAGCACCTATCACCTCTGGCGAGGTGACCCTCACCCGGCCTCCGGCCACCCTCTCCCAGTGGGAGAGGGACGGGGTGAGGGAAATCCCGGCTACGCTGACGTAGCGGGATTTTGCAAATCCGCCACCACCGCCGAAATCGCAGCGCACGGCCACGTGCTCACCCCCGGCCGCTACGTCGGCGCCGAGGAAGTCGAAGACGACGGCGACCCCTTCGAGGAAAAGATGCCGCGCCTCGTTGCGGAATTGAACGCCCAATTCGCTGAGTCCGCAAAGCTGGAGCAACAGATCAAAGCCAACCTCAAAGGACTCGGCCTTGGAGGATGCTCGTGAAAAAGCTACTCTCCATAATTCCACTTAACAACATCCAGGCACTCATTCATACCATTCGTGGGGAGCAGGTCATGCTCGATAGCGACTTGGCGGAAATCTATGGCGTGGAAACCAAAGTTTTTAATCAGGCAGTAAAACGCAACATTGAGCGCTTCCCTGAAGCATTCCGTTTCCAGCTCACGGAAGAAGAATACGACAGCCTCAAGACTCGACTCGAAGGCCCAAGTTCAGACGATGGTTTGAGGTCACAATTTGTGACCTCAAGAGATGCTGGTGCTTTAAGGTCACAAATTGTGACCTTAGACAAAGGCGGGCGTGGAAAACACAGAAAGTATCTCCCCTATGCCTTCACCGAGCAGGGAGTATCCATGCTCTCGGCCGTCCTGCGCAGTGAGACGGCAGTCAAGGTCAGCATCCAAATCATCCACGCCTTTGTCGAGATGCGCCGCTTTCTTCAAGCCAACGCCAGCGTCTTTGCCCGCATGGATTCCATGGAAAAGCGCCAATTCGCCTTGGAGTCAAAAACCATGGAAAACTTTGAGAAAGTCTTTCAGGCACTGGAAGCCGCCGAGCCACCCAAGCAGGGCATTTTTTATTACGGGCAGGTGCATGATGCCCACGCCTTCGTCTCCGAACTCATCCGCACGGCCAAAAAAAGCCTCGTTCTGATTGATAATTATATCGACGACTCCGTCCTCACGCTCCTGACCAAACGCAAAAAAGGTGTCACCGCCAGCATCTACACCCAAAGCATTTCCAAGCAGCTCACTCTCGACCTCGACAAGCACAACGCGCAATACCCTCCCATCGAGATCCACACCTTCAAGGATGCCCACGACCGCTTCCTCATCCTCGATGAGCGCGATATCTACCATATCGGCGCATCCCTAAAAGATCTCGGCAAAAAATGGTTCGCTTTCTCCAAATTTGAAACTGGAGCCGTCTCCATGCTCGATAAACTCGGAGGGCGTGGATGAAGATCAATTCTTGCAAAATGCCGCGCCTCATCGCCGAACCGCCCGCTCAGTTCTCTTCGCTCCTCTCCCGCTGGGAGAGGCCGGGTGAGGGTGCTTGCATATCCCCGAAACTGGAACAGGCCATCAAAGAAAACCTGCCTGCCCGCCGGAGCGCGCAGCGCAAAGGAGGGAGGGGGCTGGGTTATGGAGGGTGAAATCTGCGCCCTCGCTCCGTCCGACTGGCAAATCCGATCAGTTGAAGATGTCTGCAAACGCGTGACGAGCGGCGGCACGCCGAGTCGCACGCGTCCTGATTTCTATGTCGATGGCTCGTGGCCGTGGGTAAAGACTCAGGAGCTTCAAGACACCTGGATTGACCACACAGAAGAGAAAATCACTGACGAGGCCGTAGCCGACTCGTCAGCGAAAGTTCTACCGCCAAACACCATCTTGTTGGCGATGTATGGTGCGACTGTTGGACAGCTTGGAATCTTGCGGAGTCCGATGACCTGTAATCAGGCGTGCTGCGCGATGATTGTGGATTCGGACAAAGCTGATTTTCGTTACCTCTATCACCACCTGCGCTACTCGCGGACCCAACTCAAGAGCCTCGCAACTGGTGCCGCGCAGCAGAACCTTAGTGGTGCGCTCATCAAGTCTCTGCTCTATCCGTTCCCACCCCTCGCCGAGCAAAAAGCCATCGCGACGGTGCTTGGGGCGCTGGACGACAAGATCGAGTTGAACCGGCGGATGAACGCGACGCTGGAGGCGATGGCGCGGGCGCTGTTCCAGAGCTGGTTTATTGATTTCGATCCGGTTCGGGCGAACCTGGATCGAAATCAACCCCCACCCGCCGCTTCGCGTCACCCTCTCCCACTGGGAGAGGGACGGGGTGAGGGGCGCTTCGCGCTAGACCCCGCCACCGCCGCCCTCTTCCCCGAGCACTTGGAAGATTCAACGCTCGGTCACATTCCGAAAGGGTGGAAGGTTGGAAAAATCCAAGACTGCTGCGTGCAAGTTCAGAATGGCGGCACGCCACGACGCAATGAACCCCGCTTCTGGGACGGTGGAAACATTCCGTGGCTTGCCTCAGGCGAAGTCCGGCAACCCATCATTACAGCAACGGAGAGCTTCATCACCGAGGAAGGCTTGGCAGAATCTTCAGCGAAGTGGGTGCCGGCATTCTCGACGGTAGTTGCTCTTTACGGTGCGACGGCAGGCCAAGTCTCGTTCACGTCTTCTCGCCTAACCACGAACCAAGCCGTGTGCGCGTTGATTCCGAAGAAGGACTTCGCGTTCTTTAACTACCTCACGATGCGAGGAGCGACTGCTGAGCTAGAAAATAAGGCCGTCGGCTCAGCCCAACAGAACATCAGCAAAGGAATCGTCGAAGAAACCCAAGTCGTTCTTCCACCGCCCGCGTTAGTCGGACGATTTGCCGACGTGGCAAGTCCGCTGTTCGGGCGTTGGATTTCCAACCTCCACCAATCCCGCACCCTTGCCACCCTGCGTGACGCGCTGCTGCCGAAGCTGCTGAGCGGTGAGTTGAGCGTGGCTCAACTAAACAAAATCTAAGGAATCACATGAGCGAACCAATTGCACGCTACGTCCAGATGCCGCCGACAGCGACGTATCCAGAGGGTCACAAACTGCCGCTTCGTGATCGAGTGCTTGTAGTGATTGGCGCCAACGGATCGGGAAAGACTCGCTTTGGCGCGTGGCTTGATAGTCAGAACATCACGCTGCACCACCGAGTTTCCGCACATCGCTCACTTGTATTTCCCGAACGGGTGCAGCCGATGGATCTGCAGGAAGCTGAACTGCGTCTATTCACTGGCCACACAGATAAAAACGAACAATCCCACTACCGACAGCATACTAGATGGCAGAACCAACCAGCCACCGCCCTTTTAAATGATTTTGAGCCCTTGGTTACCCTCATGGTCTCTGAGAGCTTCACGAAGAGCGACGAGTATCGCGTCACGATGAAGGGCGAGACGAAATACGTCGTTCCCCCGCAAACTAGGTTAGACTTGGTAAAACAAATTTGGGAGGCAGTGCTTCCGGCCCGCGAGTTGATCATAACCGGCAACCGAATCGAGACACGAAACCGGCAAGACAAGAAAGCGTATCACGCCAAGGAAATGAGCGACGGAGAGCGCGGTGTTTTCCATCTCATCGGCGAGGCGTTGAGCGTGCCGAAGGGTGGGGTATTTATCGTTGATGAGCCGGAGCTGCATCTTCATCGCGCCATTCAAGCGCGCCTCTGGGACGCTGTTGAGTCCGCTCGGCCAGACTGCGCGTTCGTTTACATCACCCATGATTTGGGTTTTGCTGCGTCGCGGAAAGACGCTACGAAAGTTTGGCTGCGGGAATACACCGACGATAAATGGGATTGGGAAGAGGTTCCCGAATCCGACGCTTTCCCCGAATCAATGCTGTTGGAAGTGATGGGAAGTCGCCGGCCAATCCTATTTGTCGAAGGTGATCGCAGCAGCGTTGACTATTTCATCTACGGCAAAGCCTTCCCTGAGCACACCGTTGTCCCGTGCGGCTCATGCGGGCTTGTGGTCCACTCCGCTTGTAGTTTCACGCAGATGCCGAGCTTGCATCACAACAAATGCGGCGGGCTCGTCGATAACGACGGACGTTCGGAGGCCGACATTAAGATGCTCAACGGGCTCGGTATCGCCGTGCTTCCGGTTGCTCTGGTCGAGAATCTTTTCCTGCTTGAATCGATATTGGTCATTGCCGCTGAAAAGCTGGGGCACAATCCGGCTGAGACCGTCGCGAAAGTTAAGGAGCGGGTATTTGCCACTCTCCTTACGAACGTAGTCCGCGTTATCTCGAATCTGACTCGGATGGAAATCGAGGCTGGCCTGCGCACGTTTGGAAAAGGTGGCGACGGGGCAGAAGCGCTATCAGCCGCATACAAGAGCGCATGTGCAGCGATTGACCCAGCGGCGATCTATGCGAAGTGGGAAAATGAAATAGGCCGCGTTCTCAGCGAGAAGGATTACCCAGCGGCGTTGCGTTACTACAAAACGAAGGGCCTACCATCTGAGGCGGGCAACGTCCTTGGCGTTAAGTTCCAGGATCAGGTAATGCGTTGGTTGCGAGGTAAAGACTCCGCTTCGCTGGCGGCAGCTCTGCGCGCAGCGATTCCTGAAATTCCAGCAGTAGCTAAATGAGCCTCAACGAATCCATCGTCGAAGACGCCGCCCTCGAATGGTTCCTCCTTCGTTCCGCTCCGCTGAACTACGGCGGACAGGTCGGGGAGCAATGTCGCGTTGCTCCAACCCTCATCCCGGCCTTCTCCCACGGGGAGAAGGAGAAGCGTGAGTCGATCCGGCGACTGAACCCGGCCATTCCCGAGGACGCGCGGGCAACGATTAAGCGTTACCTACGAGTTCAATTGGAGAGGAGGCAAAAACCATGAGCAATGATTCAGAAACGCCAGCACCCGGCAGCCAGTTCCTCGTTTACCAGACGGAGGACGGGAAGCTGAAGATCGACGTGCGGTTTGAGGGCGAGACCGTTTGGCTCACCCAGCAGCACATGGCCGAGCTCTTTCAGACCACCAAGCAGAACGTAAGTCTACACATTCAAAACATTTACGATGAGCGGGAGCTGGAACGCGGGGCAACTGTCAAGGAATCCTTGACAGTTCAACTGGAAGGCAAGCGTTTCGTGCAACGGCGGGTGGAGTTTTATAACCTGGATGTCATCATCTCGGTGGGTTATCGAGTGAAATCGCTACGGGGCACGCAATTCCGCATCTGGGCTACCCGACTGCTGCGCGAATACATCGTGAAGGGTTTTCTCCTCGATGACGAGCGGCTGAAGAATCCGGATCAGCCCTTCGATTATTTCGATGAACTGATGCGGCGGATTCAGGACATCCGCACTTCGGAGCGGCGGTTCTACCAGAAGATCACGGACATTTACGCGACAAGCATTGATTACGATCCCACGCAGGAGGTGAGCCTGCTGTTCTTCAAGACAGTGCAGAACAAGGTTCATTGGGCCATCACCGGGCAGACGGCGGCGGAGATCATTCATGATCGGGTGGATGCGGCGAAGCCCAACCTCGGTCTGACGAACTGGCGGGGAGCGGTGATCCGCAAGCAGGATGTCTCCATCGCCAAGAACTACCTCAGTGAGCCCGAGTTGGAGGCGCTGAACAACCTCGTGGAGCAATACCTGATCTTTGCCCAGGGTCAGGCGATGCGGCGGGTGCCGATGCACATGGCGGACTGGATCGAGAAGTTGAACGGCTTCCTCACCTTGAACGACCGCGACATTCTCACCCATGCCGGGCGGATCTCGCACGAGATGGCCCAGGCCAAGGCCGAGCTGGAATACGACAAATTCAAGGCCCTCGCCGCCCGCTCCCCCCGCCCCGTGGATGCGGACTTCGAGCAGGCCACGAAGGATTTGAAGAAGCTGCCAAAGCCGAAGAAACCCGAGCCACCGAAGAAATGATCGCGACATCCATCATGACATCGTGTCGCGATAGATACCCGGAATGTCGGTCCCAAGCGGTATCGCGACATGGATCGCGCCATTATGTCGCGATTCCGAGGAAGTGTCCTTTTGGGCCTGATTTTCATTTAGACGCAAACCACCGAACCATGCCAACTAAAGCGCAAACACTTGAAAATGATTGCTTTGGTAATTTAGGAGCAAACAGCCAACGCCGATGAACCTCAACGAATCCATCGTCGAAGACGTCGCCCTCGAATGGTTCCTCCTTCGTTCCGCTCCGCTGAACTACGGCGGACAGGTCGGGGAGCAATGTCGCGTTGCTCCAACCCTCATCCCGGCCTTCTCCCA